>JBFWJB010000029.1:0-15286 GCA_050253435.1 Rhodospirillaceae bacterium | reverse complement strand
CTCACCGCGTTCTTTCCCGACCTGTTGGACGAGCGTTTCGTTTCGAGCTTCGCAATCTTCCACCAGCGCTATTCCACCAACACCTTCCCCACCTGGCGGCTGGCGCAGCCCTTCCGCATGCTTGCCCACAACGGCGAGATCAACACGCTCGCGGGCAACATCAACTGGATGAAGTCCTACGAGGCGCGCATGGCCGAGGAGGCCTTCGGCGCGGCGATTCCGGACCTCAAGCCGGTGATCCAGCCCGGCGGTTCGGATTCCGCCTGCCTCGACAACGTGTTCGAGCTTCTGGTCCGCGCCGGGCGCACCGCGCCGATGGTCAAGAGCATGATGATCCCGGAATCCATCGGCCAGAACAGCGGCATGCCCGAGGCGCACCGCGCGATGTTCTGGTACTTCAACACCGTGATGACGCCGTGGGACGGCCCGGCGGCGATCGCCGCCACCGACGGCCGCTGGGCGATCGCGGGGATGGACCGCAACGGCCTGCGCCCGATGCGCTACACCGTCACCGCCGACGGCCTCTTGTTCGTCGGCTCCGAGGCGGGCATGGTGCGGGTGCCGGAGGAGACGATTCTCGAAAAGGGCCGCATCGGCCCCGGCCAGATGATCGCGGTGGACCTCGCCGAGGGGCGCTTCTATCACGACCGTGAGATCAAGGACCTGTTGTCCTCGAAGAAGCCGTTCACCGAATGGGTGAAGCGGATCACCCAGATCGACGACCTGATCAAGCCCGACACCCCGGAGACCCCGGAGCTGGAGGAGACCGAACTGCGCCGCCGCCAGCTGGTCTACGGCCTGACCATGGAGGACATGGAACTGATCCTCCAGCCGATGGTCGAGGACGGCAAGGAGGCGATCGGCTCGATGGGCGACGACGTGCCGCTCGCGGTGCTCTCCGACAACTACCGCGGCCTGCACCACTTCTTCCGCCAGAATTTCTCGCAGGTGACCAACCCGCCGATCGACAGCCTGCGCGAGACCCGCGTGATGTCGCTCAAGACCCGGCTCGGCAACCTCGGCAACATCCTCGCCGAGGAGGAGGGGCAGTGTAACCTGCTGCAACTCGACAGCCCGGTGCTGACCAACAAGGAATTCGACGCGATGCGCGCCTACATGGGCGACACCGTGTGCGAACTCGACGCCACCTTCGAGCCTGCCGGTGGCCCCAACGCCTTGCGCACCGCGATCACGCGGATTCAGCGCGAGGCGGAAGACGCGGTGCGCGGCGGCTGCGTCCACCTCATCCTCACCGACGTCAGCCTGAGCGAGCAGCGCGCGCCGATTCCGATGATTCTCGCCGTCGGCGCGGTGCATTCGCACCTCGTGCGCAACTCGCTGCGCACCTTCACCTCGCTCAACGTGCGCTGCGGCAAGTGCATGGACACTCACTACTTCGCGGTGCTGATCGGCGTCGGCGCGACCACGGTCAACGCCTACCTGACGCAGGAGGCGATCGCCGAGCGCCACCGCCGCGGCCTCTTCCCCGGGCTCTCCTTCGACGAGTGCCTGAAGCGCTACAAGACCGCGATCGACCAGGGTCTCTTGAAGATCATGTCGAAGATGGGCGTGGGGATGATCAGTTCCTACCGCGGCGGCTACAACTTCGAGGCGGTGGGGCTTTCGCGCACCCTGGTCGCGGAGTTCTTCCCCGGCATGAACTCGCGCATCTCCGGCATCGGTCTTTCCGGCCTGCAGCACAAGCTGGTGGAACAGCACCAGCGCGCCTACGCCATGCAGCATCCGATGCTGCCGATGGGCGGCTTCTACCGCTACCGCAACGGCGGCGAGGCGCACGCCTGGGACGGCAAGCTCATCCACCTGGTGCAGAAGGCCTGCGCCACCGGCAACTACGCCCTCTATAAGGAATACGCCCAGGGCGTCTACGCGATGCCGCCGATCAACGTGCGCGACCTCTTGGAGATCAAGTCCGCCGGTCCGGAGGTGCAGTCGGAAGAGGTGGAATCGGTCACCGAGATCCGCAAGCACTTCCTCACTCCCGGCATGTCCCTGGGCGCGCTGTCGCCCGAGGCGCACGGCGCGCTCAACATCGCGATGAACCGCATCGGCGCGAAGTCGTGCTCCGGCGAGGGCGGCGAGGTGCGCGAGCGCTACCAGCCGACGCCCGAGGGCGACAATCCCAACTCGGCGATCAAGCAGGTGGCCTCCGGGCGCTTCGGCGTCACCGCGGAATACTTGAACCAGTGCCGCGAGATCGAGATCAAGGTCGCCCAGGGCGCCAAGCCCGGCGAGGGCGGCCAGCTTCCGGGCTTCAAGGTCACCGAGATGGTGGCGAAGCTGCGCCACTCCACCCCCGGCGTGATGCTGATTTCGCCGCCGCCGCACCACGACATCTATTCGATCGAGGACCTCGCGCAGCTGATCTACGACCTGAAGCAGATCAACCCGAAGGCGCGGGTGTGCGTCAAGCTGGTGGCGCGCTCCGGCATCGGCACCATCGCCGCGGGCGTGGCCAAGGCGAAGGCGGACATCATCTCGATCTCCGCCAACTCCGGCGGCACCGGCGCTTCGCCGATGACCTCGATCAAGTTCGCCGGTCTGCCGTGGGAACTCGGCCTCGCCGAGGCGCACCAGATGCTGACCCTGAACCGCCTGCGCCACCGCGTCACCCTGCGCACCGACGGCGGCATCAAGACCGGGCGCGACATCGTCATCGCGGCGATGCTGGGCGCGGAGGAGTTCGGCATCGGCACGCTGTCGCTGATCTCCATGGGCTGCATCATGGTGCGGCAGTGCCACTCCAACACCTGCCCGGTGGGCGTGTGCACCCAGGACGAGGACCTGCGCGCCAAGTTCAAGGGCACGCCGGAGCGAGTCGTCAACCTCTTCACCTTCCTCGCCGAGGAGGTGAAGGAAATCCTCGCCAAGATCGGCGTGAAGAGCCTGGGCGAAGTCGTCGGCCGTTCCGACCTGCTGCATCAGGTCAGCCGCGGCGCGGCGCACCTCGACGACCTCGACCTCAACCCGATCCTGGTGCAGCCGGACGTCGGCGGCTGGCCGAGCCGCTGCACCCTGGAAGACGGCGAGCGCAACGAGGTGCCCGACACCCTGGACGCGCAGATGATCCACGACGCCCGCCAGGCGCTGGAGGACGGCGAGAAGATGCAGCTGTCCTACGACGTGCGCAACGTGCAGCGCGCCATCGGCACGCGGATGTCGCATCACATCGTCACCCGCTACGGCATGTTCGGGCTGCGCCCCGGCCACATCACCGTGCAGCTGCGCGGCTCCGCCGGGCAGTCCCTCGGCGCGTTCGCGGTGCAGGGGCTGAAGCTCGAGGTGCAGGGCGACGCCAACGACTATGTGGGCAAGGGCCTCTCCGGCGGCCTCATCACCATCCGCCCGCCGATCGCGAGCAAGCTCGAAAGCCACAACAACACCATCATCGGCAACACCGTTCTCTACGGCGCGACGGCGGGCAAGCTGTTCGCGGCGGGCCAGGCGGGCGAGCGCTTCTGCGTGCGCAACTCCGGCGCCGAGGTGGTGGTGGAGGGCTGCGGCTCCAACGGCTGCGAATACATGACCGGCGGCACCGCGGTGATCCTCGGCCCGGTGGGCCACAACTTCGCGGCGGGGATGACCGGCGGCATGGCCTTCGTCTACGACCCGGACAACCGCTTCGCCGATCTGCTCAACCCCGGCTCGGTGATCTTCCAGCGTATCGAGGTGTCCTTCTACGAGGAGAAGCTCAAGGCCCTGGTCGAGGA
The DNA here is from genome assembly GCA_050253435.1 of Rhodospirillaceae bacterium. GTDB lineage: Bacteria > Pseudomonadota > Alphaproteobacteria > Rhodospirillales > Rhodospirillaceae > Oleispirillum. Next base: position 11,558 of record JBFWJB010000029.1, on the reverse strand, counting down.
GCACGTGCAGGAGACCGCCTCGCGCCACGCGCAGGAGATCCTGCTCAACTGGGACCTCTTCGTGAAGCGCTTCTGGCAGGTGGTGCCGAAGGAAATGCTCGACAAGCTGGCGGTGCCGGTGACCGTGGCGGTGGCGGCGGAATAGGCTGCCCGCCCTCGGCGGAGGCTTGTGCCGGGCCCCGGAAGGGGCCCGGCTTTTTCGTCCCTCTCAGGGCGGGGGGACGAAAGCCGGACGCTGGGGGGAGTGCGTCCGGAACCTCGGAGCGGGGCGCTGGGGGGAGGTTGGTCCGCTCCGAGGGGGGGAGAGAGGGCCCGAGGCGGGGCGTCCGCCTCAGGCGTAGCTCTTCTCCTGTTCGCGCAGTTCGGAGAGGCGCAGAATTTCGTTCAGTTCGCCGAAGACGAACATGTGATCGAGATACTCCGCGGTGCTGCCCTTCTTCCGGATTTCGCCGTAGAGGCCGGTCAGCGCCTTGGCCACGATGCGGGCGCAGGCGCCGGGGTAGATTACCCAGGAATAGCCGATCTCTTTGAGCGTCTTGAGCGGCAGGATCGGCGTCCTGCCGCCCTCCACCATGTTGGCCAGCATGATGATGTCGCGGAAGGCCTGGCAGAAGCGGCGCATTTCCTCCTGGTTCTGGGGTGCCTCGAGGAACAACGCGTCGGCGCCGGCCTCCTTGTACATATAGCCGCGCTCGATCGCCTCTTCCGGACCGGAGACGGCGCGCGCATCGGTGCGGGCCATGATCATGAAGTCCTCGCACACCCTGGCGTCGCAGGCGGCCTTGATCTTGCCGACCATCTCGTCGGCGGGGATGATCGCCTTGCCGCTCATGTGGCCGCAGCGTTTCGGCATCACCTGATCCTCGATCTGGATGCAGGCGACACCGGCCTTCTCATAGGCCTTGACGGTGCGCATGACGTTGAGCGCGTTGCCGAAGCCGGTGTCGGCATCGGCGACGATGGCCTGTCCGGTCGCGTCGAAGATGTTGGACGCATGCTCGACCATCTCCGTCATCGTGGTGAGGCCGATGTCCGGCTTCCCCAGGGTCGAATAGGAGACCGCGGCCCCGGACATGTACACCGCCTCGAAGCCCACGTGGCGGGCGATCGCCGCGGAGAGTCCGTCGTAGACCCCCGGCAGGACGAGGGGATTTTCCTTGGTAAGCAGTTGCTTCAGTTTGATGCCAGGATGCATTTTACACTCCATACGCGGAACTTACGAAATCACGGAAAGGATCGGGCTGATGCAGAGGTATGACCACAGGCCGTAGGCGGCGACGGCACCGGCGGTGATGTAGGCCGCGGAGCGGGTTAGGTCGCGCTTTTCGTAGTAGTTCAGCCCGAAGGTCATGATCAGCTGGGCTCCCTGGTGCGGCAGGAAGAAGGAAATCCGGCAGAACGTGTAGGTCACCCACGCCAGGCCGACCGTCTCGAACGGGGTGAGCCCGGCACCCTGGCCGACGGCTATGGAAATCGGCACGAGGAGCGCCGCGGCCGAGGTGATCGAAGCGATGCCCAGGCGGATCACCAGGGTGATGCCGATCATGATGGCGAGGGCCACGGCATAGTTGTGGATATCGAGAAGTGCGATCTTCTCGGCGAAGAAGTTCATCACCTTGTATTGCCCGAGCAGCCCGGAGAAGCTGAGGGCGACGCCGATGATCAGGTAGCCGTCCCAGGTGATCTTCTTGCCGTCGGTCTTCCAGTCTCCGGCGCCGATGCCGGGGAGGAACAAAACGACGCACATCGCGACCAGGATAAGGGGCACGGGGATGTGGTGGATGGCGTCGGTGAGGAACAGGCCGATCATCACCACCAGCGAGGCCAGGCAGTATTTTTCCTTGTAGGTCAGGGTGCCGAGCCGCTGCAGCTGTTCGTTGATGAACGAGGCGTCCACCTTCTCGACGGAGGACGGATAGAGCTGCGCCAGGAAGAACCACGACAGGAACATCACCGCCAGGGCCGGGGCGTAGAGAATGGCGAAGGTGTTGGCCCAGAACTGCGGCACCCGCGTGCCCTGCTCGATCATGCCGCCGACCATGATGGTCGCCTCGGCGCCGGTGAGAAAGGCCGAGCCCATGATGATCGGGATCAGGGCCACGGCGATCCATATCGCCTTCTGGAACGGGTTGTAGGGCTTGCCCTCATCCATCCGGCAGAAACGGAACGGCTTTTCGAGCCCTTCGGCGATTGACATGTAGAGCGCACAGCGTCCCATTGCCGAGGGGATCATGATCGATGCAGGCAGGTCCGCGAGGAAGAAGGCGGCGAGCATACGCTTGGCCGAGGCTTGCCCGGCGCGGCCGGATGCCAGCTTCATGATCAGGTAAACGATGCGTTCGGCCAAGCCGGAGGAACGGATGACCGCGGCGAATGCCGTGCCCGCCACGACGGTGATCGGCACCGACCCGGAAAAGCCCTTCAGGCCCGCCTGAAAGGCCTTGCTCATTTTGAGCCCGCCGGTCTCTCCGGCGAAGTTGGTGATGGCGAGACTCATCAGAACCAGCAAGAGCAGGCACGAGGCAGGCAAGTTCATGCAGCCCGTGGACCAAATCACCACGATGGTCGTAAACACGGCCAGAAGTCTCTGCCCATGAATACTCATACCTGTATGAGAAGATAAGATTAGAGTTATTGCGCCAACAGCAAATGCCAGCAAAACGGAGACAAAGTTCTTACTTGATAGCATTTTCATTGCTACCTCCCAAAGTTATTCATGCTGTTATTTGTGCCTCGTTGCCGCCGAGACCTTCTGCATTATTTGCATGGAACTCTATGGGTGCAGGGTATCCCTACCCAATGGGGGAGTCAACATGTTTTTCATAAATCAAAATATACTTTTCATATAATGAAAATATCAGAAAAAGACGAAGTTTGCCATTGGGTTGGCATATATCTTCGAGGCGGCTGGGGTGGGTCAGGAGTCCGTCTGGGGGGTGGACGGATCGTTCTCACCGGGGAAGGAATGCTGCATCGCTGCGGTAATCAACCCCGCGTGTTCGATGACGGCAGCGAGCTTTTCCTGGAAGGTGTCGCAGCCGAAGCGGAAGGATGGGCCGGATAGAGTCAGGGCGGCGATCACTTCGCCGCGTTCGTCGAACACCGGCGCCGAAATCGAACTCGCCCCGGCGGTGATCTCCGCCACCGTGGTGGCGTATCCCTGCGCACGGATGGTCCGCAGCGTTTCCGCCAGGGCGGTGTCCGCGGGGTCGAAGTATTGGCCCCACGTCTCCTCCGGAAGATGGGCGAGCAGGACCTTGCCCGGCGAGCCGGAGACGAGAACGTTTATGCTGCCGGCCTTGACGACATTGCGGACCTCCTGGGACCCCTCGACGCGGAACAGGCACAGGCGTTGGTCGGCGAGGCGCACGTAGAGGCTCGCGTTCTCATTGAAGCGTTCGCTCAGTCTTTTGACGAAAATGCCGCCGCGGTTGATCAACAGGGACTCGACGATGTCGGACATGGTGGAAAGCAGGCGAACGAACTTCCAGCCGAGCGAATAGGTTTTGTCCGGCTCGTTGCGGTTCAGATAGCCGAGATGCACCAGAGAGGAGGCCATTCTGTAGGCGGTGCTGATCGAGATGTCGGTGATTTCCGAGAGCTCGGAGATGGTGAGATGGCGCTTGCCGGCCTTCTCGAAGGATTCGATGATTTCGAAGGCTTTGGCGACGCTTTTATTCTGCAGGTCCATGAGGGTCTCGATTCGGGGTGCGGGTGTTCTCGGCGACTTTCCGGTAACTGCAATCCGCATTCCGGATGTCGGCAATCTACAAACGAAGTGTACGGGGCGCAATCCCTCCGGGAACATCGGTGTTTTTCGCCGGGTCTGCGGCTTCCGTGTTTTTTCATCGTGCGGCGGCGGGCAGGGGGTTTTCTTGGCGCGGTCGTAATGGTAGCTTGCGCCAAAACGAAAAAGAAGACTTCGGGTAAATAGGGAAAGTTCCGGCCGAATGCCGCCAAGGGAACCACCGTACCGCGCCACCATCGACGCGCTGTTCCAAATGTTCTCCAACGCCTTGTTGGAGAAGTTCAACCGCTCCGGCGACGCCACCCTCTCCCGCGAGGAGGTGGAGGCGATCACGGCCTATTTCCGTGCCGGCAGCCCGGAGCTCGACGCCTTCTACGCGCATCTGTTTTCCGCCTACGACCGCGTCAACGCGGCGATGGCGATGAACCGCATGCGCTCCGACGAGTTCAACCGTCTGCTCGTCGAAAGTTTCGAGGACTATCTGGTGGACCGCAGCGCGCCCAAGGACGCGAAGCCCCCGGCGGACCGCATTCCGCGCGAGGTGCTGCCCGCCTTCTTCCACGCGGTGCGGCAGATTCTCGGCGGCGAATTCCTCGAAAAGTCCGCCACCGCCTGCCGCGAGGTGCGCCGCGTCATTCAGACCCGCGACGGCGACGCCTTCTCCTGGGATTCCTTCTTCGCCGATGCGTCGGTGCGCCGCGTGCAGCAGCGCGCGATCTCGCGCTTCATCGTCTATTTCCGCGAGGACTTCGACAAAAAGAAGACCTGGATCGTCAAGGCGCTCAACTACAATTCCGGCGGCGGCGACATCCGCGGCAACGTGGCGAGTTCGTATCTGTTCAACGAGGGGCGGCTGAAGATTCTGATGATGGCGATGATCCGCCGCGTCGATCCTGCGGCAATGGACGCCGGCTCGCGCGCCGAGCTCGTCAAGAACGTCGGCGAGGAACGCCTGAAGACGGTGGAACGCGTCAAGATGGACGTCAAGCTGCTTGACGATAAGCGTTTATTCTAACACACCTTTCACCAGGGGCGGGAAGCGCCCCGGGGTCGAGGCGGTGTGATGATCGTTTGCGTGCATCATCTTCTGAATGCGGCGTCGCGCACGTTGCGGGTGCAACTGGCCGAGAAGGGGCTCTCCTTCGAACTGCGGCCGGAACGCCCGTGGGAGCGCGCGCCCGAGTTCCTGCGCCTCAACCCGGCGGGCGAGGTGCCGGTGCTGCTGGACGGCGCCAAGGTGGTGGCGGGGGCCGCCCCGGCGCTGGAATACGTCGAGGAGGTCCACCCCGAACCGCCGCTTCTCGGACGCGACTCGGAACAGCGGGCGGAGGTGCGCCGCCTGCTCCACTGGTTCCTCACCAAGTTCGAGGCGGAGGTCACCCAGCCGGTGGCGGGCGAGAAGATCGGCAAGCGCATCGCCCAGGCCGGGCCGCCGAACTCCCGCGCCATCTCCGCCGGGCGGCTCAACATCCACGTTCACCTCGATTACGTCGCCTGGCTGATGGAACGCCGCCGCTGGCTCGCCGGGGAGGCGATGACGCTGGCCGACATCGCGGCGGCGGCGCAGCTTTCCGTTCTCGACTATGCGGGGGAGGTGCCCTGGGGACGCCACCCGGAAGCCAAGGACTGGTACGCCCGCATCAAGTCGCGCCCCGCCTTCCGTCCGCTCTTGGCCGACCGCCTGCCCGGCATCCTGCCCCCCGCCCACTACGCCGACCTGGATTTCTGAGCCTGCCCGGTCGGGTAGGAGAATCCTGTTTGGCCCTACCGCCTTCGAGGTTAATATGCGCAAGGTTCCGCACGCCCGGTTGAAAAGCCGGGAGTGGAGCCGCACGTTGAATCGATCGGGCAGAGGCGCCCCGGCGCACGGCATTGCAGGAAGGAATCGACATGGGACGGGTGGTGGAAATCACGGACGTGATCTTGCGGGACGCGCACCAGAGCCTTCTGGCGACGCGCATGGCTATGGAGGATATGGTCCCCGCCTGCGAGGATCTGGACAATGCGGGCTACTGGTCGCTGGAATGCTGGGGCGGCGCGACCTTCGACTCCTGCATCCGCTTTCTCAACGAGGACCCTTGGGAACGCCTGCGCGCCTTCAAGAAACTGATGCCGAAGACTCCCCTGCAGATGCTGCTGCGCGGGCAGAACCTTTTGGGCTACCGTCATTACGAGGACGGCGTGGTGGAGCGCTTCGTCGAGAAGGCGGCGAAGAACGGCATGGACGTGTTCCGCGTGTTCGACGCGCTCAACGACCTGCGCAACCTCAAGACCGCGATCGCCGCGGTGAAAAAGACCGGCAAGCACGCGCAGGGCACCATCTGCTACACGGTGAGCCCGGTGCACACCGTTCCGGCGTTCGTCGAGATGGCGCAAAAGCTCAAGGAGATGGGCGCGGATTCCATCTGCATCAAGGACATGGCGGCGCTGTTGAAGCCGCAGCCGGCCTATGACCTGGTCAAGGGCATCAAGGAGGCCTGCGGCGCGGACACCACGGTCCATCTGCACGTGCACTCCACCACCGGCGTCACCATGGTGTCGCTGATGAAGGCGATCGAGGCGGGCTGCGACATCATCGACACCTCGATCAGCTCGCTCGCGCTCGGCTCCGGCCACAACCCCACCGAGGCGGTGGTGGAAATGCTGGAAGGCACCGGCTTCGAAACCCGCCTCGACAAGGCGCGCCTGCTCAAGGTGAAGAAGCACTTCGCCAAGATCCGCCCGCGTTACAAGGCCTTCCTCAGCGACTACACCGGCGTCGATACCGAGATCTTCGACAGCCAGATTCCCGGCGGCATGATCTCCAACATGACCAACCAGTTGCGCGAGATGGAGGCCACCGACCGCGTCGCCGAGGTGCTGGCCGAGGTGCCGCGGGTACGCGCCGATTGCGGCTTCCCGCCGCTCGTCACCCCGTCCTCGCAGATCGTCGGCACCCAGGCGGTGTTCAACGTGCTGATGGACGAGCGCTACGCCACCCAGACCTCGGAGTTCTCCGACCTGATGCTCGGCTACTACGGCAGCACGCTGGGCGAAAAGAATCCGGAGGTGCTGGCCCAGGCGGAGATGCTGGCGGGCAAGCCGATCATCACCGGCCGCCCGGCCGACCTGCTGCAGCCGGAATGGGACCAACTCAAGGCCGAGGCCGCGGCGATCGGGGGCTTCAACGGCTCCGACGAGGACGTGCTGACCTACGCGATGTTCCCCAAGGTCGCCGCCGCCTTCTTCAAAAGCCGCCCGGAAGGGCCGAAGAACCTCGGCAAGGACCCGGCCAAGGCGGCCTGATCCGGTTCCGGCGGCGCGCCTCAGCGCCGCCAGAACGGCTTACCGCTTTCGCGCAGGACATCGGCCTGGCTGAGGCCGATGTCCTTGCGCATCCGCGCGTCGAGCTCGCCCAGATCGATGCGCTGCCGCCATCGTTCCGGCCAGACCTGCAGAACCAATCGAAGAAGGGAGATCAGGCGTGCCCGCATGTCTTTGTATCCCGTCCGTGCCCGCTGAAATTCTCCATCGATTCTAGCATCGGGACGGATGGCGATGTTTCGGCCGAGGCCGAAGCATGAAGAGCTGACGTGCCGCCGCGCGCGGGGTATCCTGGCGGCATGGCGAACATGGTTTCCGGCAATGCGCTCGCGGAGGTCGCGTCCCTGGTCGGCGACGCGGCGCGGGCGAACATGCTGCTCGCCCTGATGGGCGGCCGCGCCCTGACGGCGGGCGAACTGGCCTGGCAGGCGGGGGTGAGCGCGCAAACCGCCAGCGGCCACCTGGCGAAGCTTGCGGCATCCGGGGCGGTCGCCCTGGAGAAGCAGGGGCGCCACCGCTATTACCGCATCGCCTCCCCGGCGTTCGCCCAGGCCATGGAGGCGCTGATGGCGGTTGCGGCGGTGGGACCGGCGCGCCATCGCCCCATCGGCCCCGGCGATACGGCCTTGCGCACGGCGCGAACCTGCTACGACCACATGGCGGGGCGCCTCGGCGTCGCGCTTGCCGACGCGCTGATCGGGCGGGGGTACGTCGTGATGGGGGAGGACGCGGTCGCCGTCACCCGGGAAGGGCAGCGCTTTTTCCGCGATCTCGGCATCGATTTGGAGACGGGGGTGCGGTCGCGCCGCCCGCTCTGCCGCACCTGCCTCGATTGGAGCGAACGCCGTCCGCACCTGGCGGGACGGCTCGGGGCGGCCCTGCTCGACCAGGCGGCCGCCCGCGGCTGGGTCGTGCGCGATCCCGGGGGCCGGGCGCTCACCGTGACCGGGGCCGGCCGCCGCGCCTTCGCCGAACGCTTCGGCCTGCCCCCCGACTGGATGGTGTAAAGGCGCTAGGCGCCGGGGCGGCGCATGCGGAACAATTGCTCTTCCCCGATGGAAAAATAATCCGCCGCGCCGCCGCCGCGCAGGACCGGCTGCGCCGCAGTGGTGACGTACGCCCCCTCGGCGATCAGCCGCTTGTCGATGCGGATGCTCACCGCTTCGCCGAGGACGAGCCAGGAGTCGATCTCTGTGCCGTCCGCGCCCTGGAGGCGGATCAGTTGGCTCAACCGGCATTCGAAGCACACCGGGCTTTCCGCCACCCGCGGCGTGCCGATGCGGTCGCAGGGCTCGGCGGTGAGTCCGGCCAGCGCGAACTCGTCCACTTCCGGCGGCGCCGCGGCGCTCGAAGCGTTCATCGCCTCGGCCAGCGGGCGCGTCACCAGGTTCCAGGCGAACTCCCCGGTCGCCGCGATGTTGCGCACGCTGTCCTTCCAGCCGCTGCTGGCGAAACCGAGAATCGGCGGGTCGTAGTTGAACAGGTTGAAGAAGCTGTAGGGCGCGAGATTGGCCACGCCGTCGCTTCCGCGCGTCGAAATCCAGCCGATCGGCCGCGGCGCGACGATGGAGTTCAGCGGATCGTGCGCCAGTCCATGCCCCGCCGCCGGTTGGTAAACGTGATACTCCGTCATTGCCGCGCCTCCGTGCCGGAAAAACCAAAACGTTGCGGAGGGTCGCGGACCCTCCGCACCTCCCATAACTTTCGGTTTTTGCGCGAAGCGCGATAGGCCTGCGCCGGTTGCAACGAACGTGTTGCCTGCCGCTGCGCGGCGAAAAAGCTTATGGGAAGTGCGGAGGGACCGAGTCCCTCCGCGAAGTTTTGGTTTTTTCCTGCCTCCGGTCAACCGCACAACGCCTCAGGGCGTGGCCGGAGGGGGAAACTCCAGGAGTTCGATGTTGCGCCGCACCTCTTCCAGGAGCGGCGAATCCTCCGGCAGCGCCAGCAGCGCCGCTCTCCAGTCGGCGCGGGCGAGGTCCGGGTGCTTCTGCAGACGATGCACGATGCCGCGCTCCAGGTGCGCCTGCGGGTTGTCCGGCTCCGCCTTCAAAGCCGCATCCAGGTCTTGCAGCGACAGGTCCAGTGCGTCGAGATAACGGTAGGCGGAGGCCCGCATCACCAGCGCCTCCACGCTGCCCGGGCGGCGCTTCAAGGCCTCGTTGAGGTCGTCCACCGCAAGCCCGTAGTTCTGCGCCAGCGCGCGGATGCGGGCGCGGCCGATCCACAGGTCCGTATCCTTGGGCGCGATGCGGATCGCCTCGCCCTGCGCGGCGTGGGCGCGCGCCAAGTCCTTCGCTTCGCTCCACGCTTCTGCCGCCTGTGCCCACATCGCGGCGCGCGTTGCGTCGTCCTGGCTGCTTTTCCGCGCCAGGGCCTCCAGCCGTTCCGCCGCATCCGCCGCGAAGCCGAGCTTCAGCAGCGCTGCTGCGGCGCAGTGCTTCGCCGGTTCGCCGCCGCCGAGGGCCGCCCAGGAGTCCGCGTCGTCGAAGGCGTCCTTGGCGCTTTTGTCGATCTTCGCCATGCATGCCGCATAATGCGCCGCATCCGCCTTGCGCGCGGCGACCGCCGCCGCGGTCGGCGGCTTGGCCTGCGGCGTGTCCGCCGCCACCGCGGGAAAGACGATGCATTGAGCCGCGGCGAAAAGGAGTGCTACGCTGGCCGCGCGACGCGGAAACAAGGAAAGCGACATCGTGACGACGCCTCATCTGTTGATATTCGGTCTCGGTTATACAGGCTTGCGCCTGGCGCGGGAATGCCTCGCCGCGGGCTGGCGCGTCTCCGGCACGGTGCGCGATGCGGAAAAGGCCGCCCGCCTCGCCGTCGAGGGCATCGCCGCCCATGCCTTCACTCCCGGCCGAACTCTGCCGGAAGCGGACCTCGCCACTGTAACCCATGTCCTCGACACCACGGTGCCGGACGCCTCGGGCGCCGCGCCGATCGCCGAAATCCGCCGCCTTGCCGCCGCGGGCGTGCGTCCCGCCTGGGCGGGCATGCTCTCCTCCACCGCGGTCTACGGCGATTGCGCCGGACAGTGGGTGGACGAAACCGCCAGGCCCAACCCCGGCTCCGCCCAGGGGCGCGCCCGCCTGCTCGCCGAAACCCAGTGGCTGACCTGGGGCGCGGAAATCAAAACCGCAACCCACATTTTTCGTTTGCCCGGCCTCTATGGCCCCGGACGCTCGGCGCTCGACGCCGCGCGCGAGGGCACGGCGCGGCGCATCCACCGCACAGGCCACCGCACCAGCCGCGTCCACGTGGACGACGTGGTCGCCGCGTTGCGCCTCTCCATGGCCGCGCCCAACCCCGGCCGCATCTACAACGTCGCCGACGACGAACCCGCCCCCAATGCCGAAGTGGTGGAATTCGCCTGCACCCTGCTGGGCGTCGAACCGCCGCCGCTCGAACGCTACGAAGACCTCACCCCCACCGACCCGCGCCTGCGCTTCCTCAGGGAAAGCCGCCTCGTCTCCAACGCCCGCCTCAAGGCGGAACTCGCCTGGACGCCGTGCTATCCCTCCTATCGAGAGGGGCTGAAGGCGGCGTTCACGGAGGGGTAAAACCAGGCCGGGTTCTGCCCGGACCCGCAAAGGGCCGGGAGGCCCTTTGATCCCATAACTTTTGGTTTTTTGCGCGTAGCGCCATAAGTCCGTGCGTCGGCAACGGGAGATGTTGTCTGCCGCTGCGCGGCGGAAAACAAGTTATGGGAGGTGCGGAGGGACCGAGTCCCTCCGCGAAGTTTTGGTTTTAAAACCTCTCCGCCATCAGGGCGTCCAGGGTACGGGTGAGGAGCAGCAGGTCCTGGGTTCGGGACAGGCGGTGGTCGCCATCCTTGACCAGGGTGACGGTGACGTCGTCGCTTTCCAGGCGGTCGGCGAGGGTGAGCGCGGTGCGCCACGGCACCGAGGTGTCCTGCATGCCCTGGAGGATGCGCACCGGGCCGGTGAACGGGATGGGGGCGCGCAGCAGCAGGTTTTGCGCGCCGTCCTCCATCAGGATGCGGCTGACCGGATAGGTTCCGTCGTCGTCCTCGAGGTGGACCAGGCCTTCGCGCTCGAAGGTGCGGACGTCTTCGGGCGTCATCGCCGGGCGGATGGTGTCTTCGGTGAAGTCGGGCGCCGGGGCGATGCCGATCAGCGCCTTGACCCGCTCCGGCCGGGCGAGCGCGGCGAGCAGCATCACCCAGCCGCCCATGCTGGAGCCGACGAGGATGAGCGGGCCGTCGGTGAGGGTGTCGATCACCGCGAGGGTGTCGTCGCGCCAGCGGCCGACGCAGCCGTCGGTGAACGTGCCGGAGCTTTGGCCGTGGCCGAACATGTCGAAGCGGAGGAAGGAAAAGCCGTTCAGCTCCGCGTGCGCGGCGAGTTGGATCGCCTTGCCGCCCTCCATGTCCGACATCAGACCGTGCAAAAAGATCACAGTCGGCGGCGGAGTGTCGCCGGGGGGGCGCACGACCCGGCGATAGGCGATGGACGCACCGTCGCTGCGTGGTAATATCCCGCGTTCGTCG
>JBFWJB010000028.1:0-15538 GCA_050253435.1 Rhodospirillaceae bacterium | reverse complement strand
AGGCGAGGCTCTGGCGTGGCGCGGGCAGGGTCTGCAGCACCGCGAAATACCAGAAGAATATCTGCAGCAAAAGCGGCACGTTGCGGAAGATTTCGACATAGACCTCGGCGAGGCGGGCGACCAGCCAGTTGCGCGACAGCCGCGCAATGCCCGCAAGGAAGCCGAGAAGGGTGGCGGTGACGATGCCGAGGCCGGAGACCAGAACGGTGTTGAGCAGGCCGACGAAGAAGGTGCGGCCATAGGAATAGCTCTCATCGTAGGGAATCAGCGAAAACAGGATGCCGAAACCGGCGGTCTGGTCGAGGAAACCGAACCCGGTCTGGATGTTGCGGTGTTCCATGTTCAGCAGGGTGTTGCGGAACAGGGTAACGGCAAGCCAGAGGACCGCGGCGATCGCCACCCCCTGGAAAACCAGGGCGCGGACTTTCGGGTCGTTCCACGGCTTGATGGCGCGGGTGGGTTGCATGGGCATCCTGGGCTTGCGCGGGGAGCGCGGCCCCGGCGGCGCGCGCCGGGGCCGGTTCTCGGCTTATGCGCGTCCGCTCAGCGGATCGGCGGGCCGTAGATCAGGCCGCCCTTGGTCCACAGAGCGTTCTGGCCGCGGGAAATCTGCAACGGGCTGCCCTTGCCGACGTTGCGTTCGAAGGATTCGCCGTAGTTGCCCACCGCCTTGACGATCTTCACGGCGAAGTCGTTGGTCACGCCCATCTTGGAGCCGAGGTCGGAGTCCACGCCGAGCAGACGCTTCACGTCCGGATTGCTGGACTTCAGCATCTCGCCGACGTTCTTGCCGGTGACGCCCGCTTCCTCGAGGTTGAACCAGGCGAACAGGGTCCAGCGGGTGACGTTGAACCACGCGTCGTCGCCCTGGCGCACCACCGGGCCGAGCGGCTCCTTGGAAATTACTTCCGGCAGCACCACCGCCTTGCCGGGGTCCGGCAGCTTGGAGCGCAGGCCGTAGAGTTGCGACTGGTCGGAGGTGAGCACGTCGCAGCGGTCGGAATTGAAGCCTTGCAGGGTCTGGTCGCCGGTGTCGAACACCACGGATTGGTACTTCATGCCGTTGGCGCGGAAGTAGTCGGCAAGGTTGAGTTCGGTGGTGGTGCCGGCGAGCACGCACACCGAGGCGCCGTTCAGCTCCTTGGCGCTCTTCACGCCCAGCGCCTTTTTCACCAGGAAGCCCTGGCCGTCGTAGTAGTCGACGCCGACGAAGTTGAGGCCGAGGCCGGTGTCGCGGCTCATCGTCCAGGTGGTGTTGCGGGCGAGCACGTCGATTTCGCCGGTCTGCACCGCGGTGAGGCGCTCCTTGGCGGTAAGCGGCACGTACTTCACCTTGGCCGGATCGCCGAGCACCACGGCGGCCAGCGCCTTGCAGTAATCGACGTCGAGGCCGGACCATTTGCCCTTCTCATCGGGCGCGGAGAACCCCGGCAGGCTGGTGTTGACGCCGCAGACCAGCTGGCCCCGGCTCTTGACGGTTTCCAGGGTTCCGGCGGAGGCCGGAGCGGCGGCCATCGCCACGGCGGACAGCACACCGAACCCGATGACCCAGTGACTCGCTTTCATAGTCGTCTCCCTCGTGAAGTTCGACATCCCGCCCCGGCGGGACGTGCTTCGGCACGTGGGGAAACACAGCAAGGCCCGGGCCAAACGGGCAAAACCGCGGAAACGCGGCATCGGCGTGAAAACGGTTGCAGCGGCGGCGCGGCGTTTGCCCGCTTGGCGGGCAGACCGCCTAATCCTTCGGCGCGGCGGCGGGGTCCGGACGGGCGGCAAGCCACGGCTCCGCATGGCCGTCGAGGAAACGCAGCTCGGAGACCAGGCCGCCCTCCGCCGTCCAGCAGTGCAGCACGAAACCGGGCGGCGCGGTCACCGCCGCCATCGGCGAGCCGTCGGGACGGTAGCCGGTGAAGACGACGCGGTCCATCACCGAGGGCGCGGCGAGCACCGGCACGCCGTACCACGCGCCGCGCATCGGGCGGTGCAGGTGGCCGCAGAGAATCGCCGCGACGCCTTTGTGCGCGGCGATGAGTTCGCCCATCTCGTGGCGGCCCTGGGCGATGCCCATGGAGTCCAGCCAGCCGATGCCGGTGTCGAAGGGCGGGTGATGCAGGAAGATCAGGGTCGGGCGCTCCGGCTCTTCGGCGAGGCGCGCCGCAAGCCACGCTACTTGCGGCGCGGGCAAGGCGGCGCGCAGCGGGTCGTCGGTGGAAGCGTCGAGCGCGATCAGGCGCAGCGGGTGCCCCTCCACCGCATAGACCACCCCCGCCTCCCCCGCATCGCCGGGGAACGGCCCGAAGACGGCGCGCACCGCGGCGCGGCAATCGTGGTTGCCGACGCACACCAGAACCGGCGCGCGCAGGGCGGCAAGCGCAGCGCGGGCGCGCACGGTGGCGTCCGGACCGCCATCGTGCGCGAGGTCGCCGGTCGCTACCACCAGGTCGGGCTGCGGATCGAGCGCGTTGATCGCCGCGACCACCCGCGCCAGCGCCGCATCGGTATCCACCAGGCCGTACACCGGCAGGCCGTCGGCGGAAACGTGCGGATCGCTGATCTGGGCGATGCGCATCGCCCGCGCCTACACCGCGGCGGCGAGGACTTGTTCCGCCACGTCCGGCGTCACCGCGCGGTCCTCGCCGAGCGCGGTCATGCCGTGCGCCTTCAGGTTCGCCACCACCGCGGGCACCGCCTCGGGAGCGAGGCGCGCGTCGGCCAGCCGCACCGGCAGGCCGAGGGAGCGGAAGAACGCCTCGGTGCGCTCGATGGCGATGCCGATGCGCGCATCCTCCGGCCCGTCGCGCAGGTCCCACACCCGCTCGGCATACTGCAGCAGCTTGGCGCGCTTCGCCGCGGCGCGCACCCGCATCATCGCGGGCAGCACGATGGTGAGGCTGCGCGCGTGGTCCACGCCGTAAAGCGCGGTGAGCTCGTGGCCGATCATGTGGGTCGCCCAGTCCTGCGGCACGCCCACCGCGATCAGCCCGTTGAGCGCCTGGTTGGCCGCCCACATCAGGTTGGCGCGCGCCGCCTTGTCCGCCGGGTCGGCCAGCGTCTTCGGCCCCACCGCGATCAGGGTGCGCAAGAGCCCCTCGGCATAGGCGTCCTGCACCATGCCGTCGGCGGGCCGGGTGAGGTATTGCTCCATCACGTGGACGAAGGCGTCGGCGACGCCGTTGGCCACCTGGCGCGGCGGCAGGGAACGCGTCGCCTCCGGGTCGAGCACCGCGAACGCCGGGTAGAGCGCGGGATGGCCGAAGGCGAGCTTCGCCCCCTCGGCCTGGTTGGTGACCACCGCGCCGCAGTTGCTCTCCGAGCCGGTGGCGGGCAGGGTGAGGACCACGCCGAGAGGCAGCGCGCCTTTGATCTTCGCCGCGCCGGTGACCAGGTCCCACGGCTTCGCGCCTTCGTATTTCAGCGCCGCGGCGAGGAACTTGCTGCCGTCGATCACCGAACCGCCGCCGACGGCGAGGATGAAGTCGGATTTCTCCGCCCGCGCGGTCTCCGCCGCGCGCATCATCGTTTCGTAGCGCGGGTTGGGCTCGATGCCGCCGAACTCGGCCACCGCGCGCCCGGCGAGCGCCGCCATCACCTGATCGTAGACGCCGTTCGCCTTGATGCTGCCGCCGCCGTAGGTGACGAGCACGCGCGCCGATTCGGGAATCTGCTTGGCGATCGCGGCGATCTGCCCCTCGCCGAAAAGAATGCGCGTCGGGTTGGCGTAGGAAAACGGTTTCATCGCGGAACGCCCTTCGGTCCTGTTGCTTCGGCCTACCAATATCGTCGTTTGCGGCGCGCTCGGCAATCCGCCGCGACGACGACGATTGAAACGCCCTCCGCCTTGACGCATCTTTTGAGGGCAACGGACGGAGCCAGACCATGCCGACCGAAACCCCGGCAGCCGACCCCAAGACCTCGGACGGCCGCATCTTCCTGGTGGTGATCGACGATACCGAGGAGCTTAAGCCCGCCCTCGAATACGCCTGCCTGCGGGCGAAACGCTCGAACGGGCACGTCGCCATGCTCTACGTGATGCAGCCGGCGGAGCTGGACCACTTCGCCTTCGTCGGCGACGCGATGCGCGAGGACCGCCGCAAGGAGGCCGAGGCGCTGGTGCATGCCTATGCCGACCACGCCTTCCAGGTCTCGGGGCGGGTGCCGATCATCTACCTGCGCGAGGGCGACCGCCGCGAGGAGCTGCTGAAGCTCCTGGAGCAGGAGCAGGTGCACGTTCTGGTGCTCGGCGCGAACACCGGCAAGGGCGGCCCCGGCCCGCTGATCAGCTCGCTGATGGGCAAGGACCTGCGCCGCGTCCACGTGCCGATGGCGATCATCCCCGGCAGCCTGAGCGAAGACGAAATCCGCACCGTCACCCTGTATTGAGCAACGAGGAGGCTGGATCATGCGACTGCTGCGTTATGGCCCGATCGGGCAGGAAAAACCCGGACTTCTCGACGACGAAGGCGGCCTGCGCGACCTTTCCGCCGTGGTCGGCGACATCACCCCCGCCGCGCTTGCGCCCGCGCAACTCGACCATCTGCGCGGGCTCGATCCGCAGAGTCTGCCGAAAGTGGTGGGCGAGCACCGCCTCGGCGCACCGGTCACCGGCGTCGGCAACATTCTCGGCATCGGCTTGAACTATGCCGACCACGCCCGCGAAACCAAGGGCGAGCCGCCGCCGGAGCCGATTCTCTTTTTCAAGCACACCGGCAGCCTCACCGGGCCGTTCGACCCGATCTGCTTCCCCCCCGGCGCGGAGCGCCTGGACTGGGAGGCGGAGCTCGGCGTGGTGATCGGCACCGCGGCGCATCAGGTGAGCGAGGCGGACGCGCTCGCCCACGTCGCGGGCTACATGGTGCTGCACGACGTTTCGGAGCGGGACTACCAGTTCAAGCGCCAGGGGCAATGGGGCAAAGGCAAGTCGTTCCCCGGCTTCTGCCCGATCGGGCCCTATCTGGTGACCGCCGACGAGGTGCCGGACCCGCAGGCCCTGGCGATTCGGCTGTCGCTCAACGGCGAAACCATGCAGGACAGCTCCACCGAGCAGATGATCTTCCCGGTGCGCTTCCTGGTGTCGTATCTCAGCCGATTTTTGCGCCTGCTGCCGGGCGACGTCATCGCCACCGGCACGCCCGCGGGCGTGGGGCTGGGGCGCAAGCTCTTCCTCAAACCGGGCGACGTGGTGGAGCTTTCGGTTGCCGGCCTCGGCACCCAGCGCCAGACCGTGACCGCCCCGTAGGCGGAGTTTCCGGGGCGGGCGCGCCCGCCCCGGATGCAAGCCTCAGGCTTCCCGCACGTTCTTCAGGAAGCTCTCGATCTCGCCGCGCAGGGCCTCGGCCGTGCCGGAGAGACGGGCCACCGCCGTCCGCGCCTCTTCCGAGAGGTTGCCGGTGCGCTCGGCGTTGCCGCTCACCATCACGATGTTGCTGGAGACCTCCTGCGTGCCCTGCACCGCCTCGCCGACGTTGCGAGCGATCTCGCGGGTCGCCGCGGATTGCTCCTCGATCGCCGCGGAGATCGCCGTAGTGTCCGCGCCGAGCTGGTTGATCGTATCGACGATGCCCTGGATCGCCACGCCGGTGGCCTCCGTGGCGTCGTGGATGCCGCCGATCTGCACCGAGATGTCCTCGGTGGCCCGCGCCGTCTGGTTGGCGAGGTTCTTCACCTCGCCCGCGACCACGGCGAAGCCCTTGCCCGCCTCCCCGGCCCTGGCCGCCTCGATCGTGGCGTTCAAGGCGAGCAGGTTGGTCTGGCTGGCGATATCCTGGATCAGTTTGGCCACCTCGCCGATGCGGGAACCCGCCTGGCCCAGCGCCGCCATCGCCTCCTCGACGCTGCGGGACTGCGCCACCGCATCCTGGGCGACGCGGTTGGCGTCGGTGACGCGGGCGGAAATCTCGTCGATCGAGGAAGAAAGCTGCTCGGTCGCCGCCGCCACCGCATTGGAATTGGCGGTCGCCTGTTCCGCCGCCGCCGCCACCGTACTCGCGCGCATGTTGGTTTCCCGCGCCACGCCCGCCACCTCGCTGGCGCCGGCCTCCACCTGCACCAGGGCGGCGCTGACCTCGCCGAGCGAGCGCACCACGTGGCCGTCGAAGGCGACGATCATCTCTTCGAGCTTGTGCTCGCGCGACTGCGCCGCGAGCTTCACCAGCTCGTGGTAGACCGAGATCGACAGATCCATGTCGAGGAATACCGCCTTGGTCACCGCATCGCGCAGTTCGCCGCGCTTTTCCGCGCGGCGCTTGTAGGCGCGGTCGATCTCGGCGATCAGGCGGTTGAGCACCAGGGTGTAGCCGCCGATATACCAGCGCGGCTCCAGACCGATGCGGGCATGGGCCTGACCCACCGCCATCACCTGTTTCATATAGGCGTCGTCGAAATCCCCCTTGAACAGACGCTCCCAGTGGCCGGTCTGCGCCGACTTGAGCATCTCGATCTTGCCGTCCCCGGCAAGCAGCGGCGCAAGCGCGGGGAAGCGCTGCAGGTGATCGTAGAACTCGTCCAGAATCGCGCGCAAGCGGGGACGCACCAGCGGCCAGGCCTCGCGCAAAGCCGCCACCGTCCGGCTGTCGATGCGCATGAATTTCAGGCGCACATCGCGGTCCACATCGAACTCAAACATCATGGTCCTCTTTCTGCCCAGAAGGATTTCCCTGCAGGTCTCCCCCGCTTGCCTGCAAGCGCACATTGGTCTGTTTTCCAGCAGGACAGTCAACACAAATGTTCGAGAAGAATGACCAAGGTCACAACTTTGGGTCATTATTTTCAGAAAAATGAAACCGGACGGGAATCGCGAGATTCCCGTCCGGTTTCATTTTGCAAGATGATATTCGCCTATCGATTTCTTCTCGCCGGAAGCGGCGGGATCAGTCCACGCGGCCCAGCGCCTTGGCGAGAATCATGTAGACCCGGCCGATGTCGGAGCCGGTGAGCACCGCCTGCAGCACGTCGGAACGGTCGGAGCGCCGCGCCCGTGCGGTCAACGCCTCGAATTCCGAGAGGTAGCGGGTGACGAAGCCGCGGAAGTCCGCATCCGTCTCGAACAGGTCCTTGACCTCCTGCATCTGCGACTTGGTGAGCGAACGCGACAGATGCCGCAGGAACGCCCCCTGGTCGCCGCGGTGGTAGCGTTTCCACAGGTCTTCCTCGATGTTCGGCTGGAAGGCGCGGGTGATGTCCACCGAGATCGCGTGCAGGCGTTCGATGACCTGCGCCGCATCCTTGAGGAAAAGGTCGCTCTCCACGTCGGCCTTCTGGCCTTCCAGGCTCTTGGCGCGGGCCTCCGCCTCTTCCGCGGCGGCGAGAATGGCCTTGGTCTTCTGGTCGAAGAGCGCGCCGATCTTGTGCGCGCGTCCCTCCAGAAGCTCGCCGGTAGCGGCCATTTCCGAGGTCTTCTGCCGCACCGTGTCCATCAGCGCGGCGACCTTGTCGATCGTCGTCTCGGCGGAGGAGGCAAGCTCGCCCGCCTGCACCTTGAAGGCCTTGCGCGAGTCGCCGACCTGCTGGGTGATGCGCGACGAGGTGGCCGCCACCTGCTCGATGGTCTCCTTCAGGCGCGCGCCCGCCACCGTCACCTGGGCGGAGCTGCGGCCCGCGGTGTCGTCGAAGTCGCGGCCGATCTGGTGCAGGGAATCGCCCAGGGCGCGCACCCGGCTGGAGGCCTCGTCGGTGTTCTTGAGGAAGTCCATGGAGCGTTCGCGCAGCGCGCCGCCGAACGCGGTCAGCGCCTTCTGCGCCTCTTCGGCGACGCGGGCGACCTGTTCCGCCTGCTTGTCCAGCGCCCCGCCGATCTCCTCGATGCGGGTCTTCGAGGCCTCCGAGATCTGCTTCATGTCGCCGGCGTTCTGGCCGAGTTCGCGCGTCGCCGCCTCCAGGCTGGTGAGCGTCCCCTCCGCCGCGCTGCGCAGGTCGCCGACCCGGACGAGCAGCTTCTCGCCCGCGGCGAGGGTGCGGTTCACCGCCTCCTCCGCCGCCTCGCCGACGTCGTGGCCGCGCTTGCGGAACTGCTCGCCCACCGCCTCCAGTTCGAAGCCGACCTTGGAGGAGGCGGAGATCAGCTCGTTGGTGGACTGGCGCATCACGTCGTTGATGCCGCGGATGCGCTCCAGCACCTCGCCCGAGGTTTCGGTGAGGTGGCGGCTCTGCTGGCTCATCGAGGCCTCGCCGAGGCGCGCCTGCGTCGCCACCAGTTGCACCACGTCGGCCAGTTCGTCCGCCTGCTTGCGCAGGGAA
This sequence comes from Rhodospirillaceae bacterium, assembly GCA_050253435.1. GTDB lineage: Bacteria > Pseudomonadota > Alphaproteobacteria > Rhodospirillales > Rhodospirillaceae > Oleispirillum. Next base: position 7,306 of record JBFWJB010000028.1, on the reverse strand, counting down.
TCGCGGATGGTGTCGGCGATCTCGCCGGCGCGCTCCGCGTCGCGGTTCATCGCCGCGATGTAGTCCTTGAGCAGGGAGCCGGTTTCCTGCCCCTTGCCGAGAATGGCGTCGATCGCCTGCGCCATCGATTTGCAACGGGTCTCCAGCGTCGTCGCGGCGGCGGCGCTTTCCTGGCCGATGGCGCGCGCCTGGTTCTGCAACAGCGCGCCGTGGTCCTCGAAGCGGGTAACCACCGCGGCGATGCTCTGGTCGATCTGGTCGCTGGTCTCCACCAGTTCCTGCGCCTTGCGCGAGAACGCGTCGCCCACGGCGCGCAGCCGCGCCATCGCCGAATCCGAAGCGGTGGAAAGCTCGCGCGACTGCATCTCGAGGCCCTCCTCGACGATCTTGACGCGGTCGAGCACCGTCTCGGTGATCTGGTTGAGCTGCGCCGCCTGCTTCGCCAGCGTGCTGGTGATCCGCCCGGTCTGTTCCGAGAGGGTCTCCGAGGCCTGGGTGAGGTCGGTCTCCTGGCGGCGGAACAGCGCCTCGAGCGCATTCAACCGGTCGGAGAGCGCCGCGGCGATGACGTCGACGCGCTCCGCCGCGCGTTCCGAGGTGTCGGTGAGAATCTGCGCCTGGGTCTCCAGGGTCTGGCTCATCCGCTCGCTGTAACCCTGCACCAGTTCGCCCGAGCGGGTGATCGAGTCCTCCTGCTTGCGGGATTCGCGGGAAATCGTCTCGGTAACGCCGCGCAGCCCCTGCAGGACGTCGGTCATCGCCTCCACCTGGCCGGACAGCACCGCCTCCAGGGTGGAGCCGACGGAGCGGGTCTCGTCGGAGACGCTCTTCAGGGAGCGGGTCTCCTTGGCCAGCTCGGCGGCGGTGGCGCGGGTGCGCTCCGTCGCGCCGTCGGCGGTGAGGCGCAGGTCGGCGACATGGCGGCCGAACACCTCCACCGCCTGAGTCGCGTCGGTCTCGATGCGGGTGGTCACCGCGTTCAGGTCCTCGGTGTGGCGCAGAAGCGCGCTGCGCGCGCCGTCCACCTGCTGCACCGCGCGGTGCGAGGCGTCGTTGAGTTCCTGCGCCTGGGCGCGCAGCGCCTCGGAGATCGCCTTCACCCGCGCCTCGTAGGCGCCGGAGGGATAGGCCATCTGCCGCATCAGGCCGCGCAGTTCCGCCACTTCGCGCTCGAAACGCTGGCCGCGGTCGAGATAGGCGACGACCAGCCAGATCAGCGCCACCGGCAGCGCCACGCCGGCGGAAAACGCCGCCAGTTCCCACGGGATCAGGCTGGAGGAGCCGGAGAGCGTGGGAAACCCGGATTGGAACAGCGAATAGCCGACGAGTCCGGCCCACGCCAGCGATGCGGCGAGCCCGAGCTTCCACGCCCAGCCCGGCTCCGCCTGCGGCGGCGGCGGCGGGTCCTCGGCGGGCGGCGCGGCCGGAGCCTCCGCCGCGGGCGCGGCCTCGGCGCGGCGCGGCGCGCGCGGCGCGGGTGCGGCTTCCGCCTGCGGCTCCGCCGCGGGCGCGGCCTCCTGCGGCGGCGGCGCGGCGGTTTCCACCGGCTCTTCCGCGATCGGCGTTTCGGCTGCGTTCGGCGTCGTCGTCATGACCAGGTCCCCCGGTTTCGGCACGGTCTTCTCGGCCCCCCAGTGCAGCATCGGAAGGCACCGGAAGTCAATGCGTTAACGCAGCCGCCACCGGGCTTCCGCCCGTCGCCGCGCAGACCGATTTTGTCTTTTCAAATCAGCCGCATGGTTTCAGAATGAAGGGACCGGGAAAACCTGTCCAGACCCGCATTCGCGTGGCGAAGCCCCAACCTCCTGAGAAGAAAGGCCTTTCGTCAATGATGTCATGGATCCCGCTGGTCTCCGCGATGCCGTCCCTGCCGTCTTCCGGCAGCCTTCCACCCAGGTTCGCGCACGCCAAACCTCTTGAAGCCGCAGTGCTGACCGGCGACGAAATGGGCAGCGTGCTGGCCGGCATCGTCGCCGTCGCCGCGGTTCTCACCGCCGCCTTCGTCGTCCTCGGCGGACCGGGCAAGTGGCGCGCCTTCCGCGACGGCCAGCGCGTCGGACTCGCCGGGGCGAAACGCCGCACCCTCGCCGCGTCGCGCGGCACCCCGCGCGACGTCGGTCAAGCCGCGGCGCTCTCCTGGCTGCACCGCAATGCGGTGGACCTGGCGCAGGAAGACTTCTCCGACCTCGTGCTCGACGGCGTGGAGATGGAAAACGCCCGCCTGGAAGGGGTCTCCTTCGCCCGCAGTTCGCTGAAGCGCGCCCGCATGGCCCGCATCATGCTGCGCGGCGCAACGCTCTCCGGCGCCAATCTCAACGAGGCCAACCTCGCCAACGCCAACCTGCGCGCCGCCGACATGGCGGACGCCAACCTGGTGCGCGCCAGCCTGCCCGACGCCGACCTCTCCGAACTGCGCGCGCCGCGCATCCTCGCCAACGAGGCGAAGTTCTGGGATTGCGACCTCAACGGCGCGATCCTCGAAGACGCGGTGCTGGAGCATGCGGAATTCACCGGCGCCACCCTCACCGGCTGCAACCTCAACCGCGCCGCGCTCGGCTATGCCGCGCTCGACGGCACCTGCATGCAGCGCGCCCTGCTCAACGGCGCGCACCTCGACTCCGCAACCCTGCAGAAGGCCGACCTGCGCAAGGTCGAACTGCTGGAGGCCAACCTCTCCAACGCCGACCTCGAACAGGCCAACCTCACCTGGGTCCACGCCGAGGGCGCGGACTTCTCCTACGCCCACCTCGCCGGGGCCTCCCTGGCCGGCGCGGTGCTCACCGGCGCGGAGATGACCGGCGCGGTGCTCGACGGCGCGGACATCACCGGTGCCGACTTCACCGGCGCGCGGAATCTCACCGCGGAACAAATCGCCGCCGCCTACTACCGCGGCGCCGAGGACCCGGATACCGAGGCGCGCAACCAGCCCAAGCTGCCGCTCGGCATCCCCCTGCCGCCGGTGCGCAAGCCGCAGGGCGGGTACTGAGGCGGGAAAAACCAGACCGGGCTGCAGTTCGGAAAATGCTTAGAGCATTTTCCTCATCCTCGGCGTTCTCCGTGCCCGGACCCGCAAGGGGCCGGGAGGCCCCTTGACCCCATAACCGGTTTTTCGCCGCGCAGCGGCTATCGCCCGTCACACCGCGTGATGGTTCTATCGCGCTACGCGCAAAAACCAAAAATTATGGGGGGTGCGGAGGGACCGAGTCCCTCCGCGAAGTTTTTATTTTCCCAACACCGGGAACGCATGCGGCGCGGCGAGTTGCACTCGGCCCAGTTTGCCCGCGCCGCGCGCCACTGCGCCGTAGCGGAAGGCGTCCGCGCCATGGGAGCAGTTATGCACAACCGCACCGTTTGCAAGCGAGAAACATTCGCCGTCGGGCACCGTCAGGCACCAGACATCTTCCCTAACTTCCAGATGCTTTACGCTTGCGATAGTAAGCCGCTTTGCATGCGTTAGAACAAAACTTCTGCGAATAACCGCTTGCGCGAACCAATGCATCGAACTCCTTACCGCAATGCAGGCACGGCTTGCGTTCACGCTTCCATTTCGTCCACGATTTGGCTCGTTCGGCATGACGCTTGTGCCAGAGCCGCCCTTCTTCGGACCTATGCCACGCTGCTGCTCGCTCTCTAGCGTCTTCCGTAAAATGTTCGGTCCGATCGGCTTTGTGCGCTTCCCAGGTAATCGAAAGATGCTCGCTGCTCGGGATGCACTCGAGATTATCCAGTTTATTATTGAGAACGTTCCCATCCCGATGGTGGATGTGGCAGCCCTTCGGGATTTTGCCGAACGCCGCCATCCAAACATCCCGATGAAGGCGTCTCCCGCCTCGCGACAGATACCTCTCACTTGGCCACATACGATACAGGCCGCCATCGAAATACTGTGTAATCGGGTCAAGGACGACCGGATCGATGTACCCGGCTGAAGGTGTTCTGCGGATATCCACCCTCTTGCCGTCAAGAAGGTATGATCCGGCGTACATCTCACCGTAAACCCGTCGGCGAACGTGACCGCCACAAGTTGGGCATTTTTCTGAATCCGCCTGGGATTCTGGTATGGCTTCCAACCACATGGCGTCAACACCTCCCCCGTTTGCGGAAGCTTTATTATCTGATACGTTCCGTAACGCGTCAATATTTCCGTATCTCCTGTGAAACACCAGTCGTGCAGGGGCGTGGTGCTGAAGTCGCGGGTCTTGGCGTTCCAGGCGCGGCGGTACTGAGTGAGCGCTTCGAGGCTGCGGGCGCATGCGGTTTCGTCGAACCGGCAGGCGGGCAGCATCGCGCGCGCCGCTTCGATACCGTCGGCGAGGGATTGCGCGGGCGCGACCTCGAAGCGGATGCCGAGCTTGAGCGCGATTTCACGGCGGCTTTTGCCGGTGCCGAGTTCGCGCACCTCGATGTCGTGGGGCGCGATGTGGCGGCCATAGGCATAGGGCTTGGCCCTGAGGGCGTCGGCGTAGTAGGGCAGACCTTCGCCCGAGGCCTCCAGGTAGTCGATGAGGCGCACCTCCTCCCCCGTGCGCTGGGCGAACCAAATCGCGGTGGAATCGCTCATCCCCAGATCCCACCAGGTTTCCACCGGCAGCGCCGGTTCCCACGGAGCCTTGCCGATGCGGCCCTCGCGGCGCGCCGCCTCCAGCGCGCGGCCGTAGTAGCTGCCGGTGAGCGCCGCGTCGAAGCTGCACCAGTATTCCTGGCGCAGCATTTCCTCCGCCATGCCTGCGGCGCGGTCCTCGGCGATGGCGGCGGGGCCGATCACCGGGGAGCCGTCGGCGCGGCGGGTGTCGTCCACGGTCAGCACCTGGGCGAACCAGTCGGGGTTCCGGCGCGCCATCTCCAAAAGCGCATGGCCGTGGTTGCGTCCGCGCGGTGTGAAGATGAACGCCGCCCAGCCGCCGTTTTCCGCAAGGATCGGGCGCACGTAATCCCACGCCGCCGGGTCGGCGAGGCTGTATTCCGAGAACACCACGCCCACCGGATTCGCCCCGACCAGACTGTTGTAGTTGTCGGAGCCGACGAGTTGCCAGACCGAGCCGCACTTCAGCTCGATCTTCATCTCCGTGGCGTTGGCGGCGGCGCGCAGGGCGCGGGGGAACACTTGCTCCAGCACCTTTCTGCCGGTGGCGTCGATGCCGTCCCACACTGCCTTGCGCGCCTGGGCGGCGGTGGGCAGCATGTGCCAGTAGACGCCGGTGCGGCGGTGCGCCGCGCAGGCGGTGAAGTTGAGGACCGTCGCGTCCTTGCCGGAGCGGCGGTGCCAGACCAGCACGGCGCGCCCGCCGCCGCCCGCGGCGAAGCGCTCCATGTGGCGCAGGAAGGGCAATTGATAGTCCCTCGGCTCCCAGGCGTGGGGAAGGCGAATCTCAGGCATCGCCGCCCCCGGCGGAAAAATCCCGCACCGTCACCGTCAGGGCCTCTGCCGTCTCGTCCGCGCCGTTGCGGTAGCGCCCGGGGCGCAGCGCCTTGAGCCGGAACATCAAGAGGCTGTCGGAAGGCTTGGCGCGCACCCCCACCTGCTTGCCGCCGTAGAAGATCGGCTCCTCCTCGCCTCCTACCGCGCGGCGGTCGGCCTCCGCCTCCAGCAGCTCCACATAGGCTTCCAGCGCCTGGTCCCACGCCGCGGCGAAGGCGAGGTCGCGGCCGCGCAGGCCGAGCCAGACGCTGCGCGCCCGCCCGGAGGCCGCCGCCGCGGCGCGCACGCTGCCGGTTTCCGCCAATGCGGAGAGGAACTTGCGCCGCGCGGTTTCCCGGCGCGGCGCGGAGACATCGTCTTGCTGCATGTGGAATCCTTACGATCGGGGAGGCCGGAACGCGTCCGCGGAGGCGCAGGCCAGCGCGATTTCGGCGCGTGACGGCAGAAAACCGAGCACGGCGAGGCGGGCGACGGCGGCGCGCGCGCGGTCTGCCGGAACTTGCGCCAGGTCGCGCGCCACGGCGCGGCGGTAGATGGCGATGTCGGGCGGCAGCCTGCCCGCCTGCGCCGCCAGCAGGGAGGCGGCCAGTTGTTCCGCCTCCGCGAGTCCGCACGCCGTCTTGTCCATGTTCACCCCACCGCTTTCGAACGGCTGCGATGTTATACGGGCAACTGCCCGAAGTCAAGGCGTAAGGTTGCAATTGCCCGCATGTTGCCCGCATCAGATGCGGAAAAACCCTTTATTTTCTGGTATTATACGAGAAAATGCGGCAAAATGCGGTGACATAGCGGACAATTTAGGGTTAAATACCCGCACGATGAACGAACGTCTCAAGAGCCGCATTCGCGACCGCCTGCAAGCCATGGGGAAGACGCCGCGCGGCGCCTCCGTGGATGCCGGGCTGCACCCCGACACCATCCGCAACGTGCTGCGCGAACGCTCCAAGCAGCCGCGCGCCGACAGCCTGATGAAGCTCGCCCGCGCGCTCGACTGTTCCATGGACTGGCTGATCGAGACGCCGCCCGCCGCCGCGCCCGCCGACCTGTGGGAGACCGCGGATCCGCCGCCGCGCGCCGACATGCCGCGCGACGTGCCGGTGCTCGGCACCGCTGCGGGCAGCCTGCAGGGGGCCTTCCAGGTGGACGCCTGTCCCATCGATTTCGTGCGCCGCCCGCCCGGCATCGGCGGCGCGCGCGACATCTACGCCCTCTATGTGGTCGGCGACAGCATGTCGCCGCGCTTCGAGGAGGGGGAGTTGATCTACGTCAGCGAGCGCCGCCCGACCCGGGTCGGCGACTACGTGGTGGTGCAGGTGACGGACAACCGCGACGGCGCCGTCTCCGCCTATTGCAAGCGCCTGTTGCGGCGCTGCGAAGAGACCCTATTTCTAGAACAATTGAACCCGCGCGCCGAAATCGCTTTGCCGATGGACAGCATCCGCGCCATCCACCGCATCCTCACGCTGAACGAACTTTTCGGGATCTAGACATGTTTCCGGTCCGCCGTTCCGTTTCCGCGCTTTGCCTGGCGCTTGCATTCCTGCCGCATGCCGCCGAAGCGGCGTTCGAGACCTGGCGCTTTCCCGGTCCGCCGGTGCCGTTCCGCCTTGCCGACGTGACGTTCTTCCGCGCCGACCGGCGCGAGGCGGTGAACGCCGCGATCCGCGACATGGCGCTGCGCCAGCTGCGCGACAGCGGCGTGTTCCGCGACAAGGCCGCCGCCGGGGTGACGGTGGAACTGCGCGAGGTGGAAAGCACCTCCACGGTCGATCCCGACGGCGTCGGCGTCGTGCATGCCGCCATCCTCGACCGCGTCACCGACCCCGCCGGGCGCGTTCTCTTCAACGACCGACTCGCCACCGCCGCGCGGGTGACGGGGCGCGACTC
>JBFWJB010000027.1:0-16285 GCA_050253435.1 Rhodospirillaceae bacterium | reverse complement strand
CGATCCGATCGAGGGGCGGGAGGGGGACGAGGCCTCGCGGCCCTGACCCGCACGGTGCGGACGCAAAAAAAAAACGGCGGGGGAAACCCCGCCGTTTTTTGCGTCCGGGACCGGGTCTTACTTCAGGTTCTGGGCGATGAACGACCAGTTGATCAGGCGGTCGAGCACGGTCTGCACGAAGTCGGGGCGGCGGTTCTGATAGTCGAGGTAGTAGGCGTGCTCCCACACGTCGATGGTGAACAGCGCCTTCTGGCCGTGCGCCAGCGGCAGGTCGGCGTTGCCGGTCTTGGTGATCTTGAGCTCGCCGTTGTCGAGCACCAGCCACGCCCAGCCGCTGCCGAACTGCGCGACCGCGGCGGCCTTGAACTGCTCCTTGAAGCCGTCGAGAGAGCCGAACGCGGCGTTCAGCCGTTCGGCCAGCTCGCCGGTGGGCGCGCCGCCGCCGTTGGGGCTCATGCTGTTCCAGAAGAAGGTGTGGTTCCAGGTCTGCGCGGCGTTGTTGAACACGCCCACTTTCTCCGGGTCGCCCGCCGCCTTCTCGATGATGTCGACCAGGGACTTGGAGGCGAGCGGACCGCCCTCGATCAGCTTGTTGAGGTTGGCGACATAGGCGGCATGGTGCTTGCCGTGGTGGAAGCTCAGGGTATTGGCGGAGATATAGGGCTCGAGCGCCGTCGAGTCATAGGGAAGAGCGGGAAGTTCGAAGGCCATGAGTGTCTCCTTGCCGGTGATGCGGCGCTGCGGGGCGGCGCCGTGTGGAATTCTTCTTCACCGCAAAAGTTAATGTCTGCGCCTGTAAAAATAAGCCCTTGACGCGATTTTTTGCACAAATCTCACGTCGTCGCGGCGGCGATCGCGGCCTCCGCCGCGGCGCGGCCGGAGAGCACCGCGCCCTCGATGGTGGAGGGCAGGCCGGTGGCGGTCCAGTCCCCGGCGAGAAAGAGATTCTCCTCCGGTGTTGCGGTTTTCGGCCGCAGGGCGAAGGCCTCCGGCGTCGCCGCCACGGTGGCGCGCTTCTCGACGATGCGCCGCCACGGCGGCGGCGTGAGGGAAGGCTTGCGCGGCAGCACCGCCGCCGCCTCGGCCCAGGCTGCCGCGGCAAGCGCATCGGCATCGCCGTCCGCCTTCGCGCCACCGATGGTGACGGAGACCACCGAGCCGCGCCAGAACACCGCGTCGGCAAGGCCGCCCACCGGGCAGCGGAAGCCGAGGCCGAGGTCTTCCGGCGTTTCGAAGTGCAGGTTGAGGATCGGCGCATGCGGCAGCGCGGGCACGAGATCGGGGCAAAGGCGGCGCGCTGCGGCGTTGGGCACCGCGAGGATCACCATGTCGCGCCCGGCATCCACGGCGCGGTTGCGGAAGATCAGCCGCCGCGCCCGGCCTTCGCCGCGCTCCAGCGCCAAGAGCGGGCTGCCGAAGGAGATTTCCGCGCGGGTGCGCCGCAGATAGGCCACCGCGGGTTCGGCGGCGATCTCCGACCACGGGCGCGCCGCCAGCAGCACCCGGCCGCTCGCCGCGCCCTCGGAGAACAGGCGCTTCAGCACCGCCGCGGCGTGCGGCGCGGAAACCTCCGCCGCCTCGGCGTTGAACACCGTCTTGAGGAAGGGCCGCCACAGCCGCCGCCAGGCGAGGCCGTCGGTGGGGAGGCGCTCCCCGGTGCGGGCGCCCGCCGGGGCGGAGAGCAGGCGCAGCCCCTCCCACAGCAGGCGGCAGCGCGGCACGCCGGGGATGGAAAGCCCGCGCCCGAGCATCCAGGCGGCGCTTTCCCCCGCGGGGCGGATGCGCCAGGCGCTGCCGTCGCCGAGATCGCGGAACTCCAGCGCATCGAGCGGCGCCAGCGCGGTGGAGGGCGCGCCGATGGCGCGCAGGAAGGACAACGCGGCGCGGTTGCCGGTCATCAGCACGTGCGCGCCGTTGTCGATGGCGGTGCCGAAGCGCTGGTCGGGCAGGGAGCGGCAGCGCCCGCCCGCCTGCGGCGCGGCTTCGTAGAGGCGCACCCGCAGGCCCGCCGCAACCAGGCGGCAGGCGGCGGCCAACCCCGCCAGACCCGCGCCGACGACGTGGCAGGCCGGGGCGTCCCCGGAGGCGCGGCGGCGGGTCATGGCGGTCAGACCCGGCGCGGCAGGCGGGGGAGCAGGCAGAACAGGCGCGCCCCTGCGCCGGCGCGCGGCGGCGGCGCGAGATCGGACCAGCCCTGTTTGGCGATACGCTCGAGAACGTAGCGATAGGCCGCCATCATCGCCCGCGCGGGCAGCAGCGCCCGCGCGTTGGCGGCGGTGAGCGCGCCGCGGGCGAGCGCGAAGTGGGTCTCCGCCCGCGCCGCCAGCAGCTCGCGGGCGCGGCCGATCGCCGGGTGGGCGGCGATGGCGGCGGCGTCGCCGAGCGGAATGCCGCAGTCCTCGAGGATGGTGCGCGGCAGGTAGCAGCGCCCGAGATGCGCGTCCTCGGCGACGTCGCGGATGATGTTGACGCATTGCAGGGCGTCGCCGAGGCTCAACGCGAAGCGCCGCGCCGCGGCGTCGTGCGCGCCGAACATCGGCAGGGAGATCAGCCCGATGCTGCCCGCGACGCGGCGGCAGTAGAGCGCGAAGGCGGCCTCGTCCGGCGCGACGATGGGGCCTTCCACATCCATGCGCATGCCTTCGATGAGGGAACGGCATTCGCCGATGTCGAGGCCGAAGCGCGCGTCCACCGCGGCGAGCGCGGCGACGAGCGGCGGCGCATCGGCGGGTACGGCGTTCTTTTCCAGGGCGTCGAGGCGGGCGTTCCACGCATCCAGATCGGCGAGGCGCGCCTCGCGCGGCATGCCGGGGTCGTCGGCGATGTCGTCGAGGACGCGGCAGAAGGCATAGACCGTCTGCATCGCCTCGCGGCGCAGGCGCGGCAGGCAGGAAAGCCCGAGGCGGAAGGTGGTGCCGGAGTCGCGCACGATGGCGGCGACGGTGCGCCGCGCCTCCGGCGGCAGCAGGCCGGAGGAGGGCGGGGCGACGAGGGCGGAAACGCCCGCCGCCGCAGCGCGCGCGATGTCGAGCGCGGTGGGGCGAATGCGTCCGATCAGCGGGTCTCCGGCGCACAGGCGGCGGTGCAGGGCGTGAGCGAGGGAAAGGGTGGCCGCCGCCTCGCCGCGCAGGCGCGGCGATTGCAGCAGGCCGGGCAGCGGTTCCGCCGCATCGAGCAGGCGGGCGCAGTTCGCGAGGGTGCGGTCGAGGCAGGCGCGCAACGCCGGGGAGGCGGAGGCCGCGTCGATCTCCGCCGCGTCGGCATGGGCGCCGTCGGGCCAGGAGAGCGGCACGTAGATGCGGCCGCGCAGGCGCTTGTCCTCGGCGATGTCCTGCACGTGGTTGAGGACCTGCAGCGCCGCGCACAGGGCGTCCGCCGCCTCGGTGGCGCGGCGCGGCTCGCGGTGCAGGTCGAGGAGGAAGCGCCCCACCGGCGCGGCGGAGGCGCGGCAATAGCGCATCAGCTCGTCCCAGTCGGCGGTGCCGTGGCCTTCCGCATCGCGGCGGAACGCGGCGAGCAGGGCGCGCGCGTGTCCGGTTTCCATGCCGCGCTCGGCCAGCACCGCGCGCAGCCGTACCGCCGGGGCGGAGTCCACCGCCGTCTCGTCGGCGGCCTCGCCGCGCAGCGCCGCATCGAGCGCATCGAGCGCCGCAAGCTTTCTTGCCGGGTCGAGGTCCGGCGCATCGGCGATGTCGTCGGCGAAGCGGGCGAAGCGGTAATAGGCGCGCACCGCCGCGCGGGTGCGCGGCGCCAGCAGCAGCGACGCGACCGGAAAGTTTTCCGGCCGCCGGGGTCCGCATACCGTGCATTCGTCGATGCGGGAGGCTATCATGGCGTCGCGGGTCAAGGCGGCTCCGGGGCAATGGGTCTTGCCCACTATACGGCAATTCGCACCCGCTGCGGCAGCCAAAACGCCCGAAGCGATGAGGAGACTCCTCCCGTGACCGAACCGACCGTGGAGCCCTGGCTGGCCGACAGCGTGCGCCGCCAGGACCGGGACCGTTTCATCGCCGCCATGCTCTCCCCGCCGCAGCGCCGCGCCGCGGTGCTGGCGGTGCTGGCGTTCAACGGCGAGATCGCGCGCATCCGCGAACGCGTCGCCGAGCCGATGATGGGGCATATCCGCCTGCAATGGTGGCGCGAGGCGCTGGACCGTTCCGCCGTGGATGAGGATGCGGAGGCCGCGCCGCTCCTGCGCCTGCTCGCCGGACTGCGCGTCTGGCCGCACCTGCGGCCGCTGCTCGCGGAACTGATCGACGCGCGGCAGAAGGACCTGGACGATCCGCCGTTTTCCGGCGCGGCGGCGGCGGAGGCTTACGCCGCGGCGACCACCGCGCCGCTTGCGGGCGCGATGGCGGCGGCGGGCGGCCTGCCGGACCTGGCGGAGGCTCCGGGCGTGCGCGCCGCGGCGCGCGGCCACGCCCTTATCGGCATCCTGCGCGCCACGCCGGGGCTGATCGCGGCGCGGCGCAATCCGTGGGAGGCCGACCTTGCCGATGCGCAAGCCCGCGCCGCGCTCGCCCGCGAGACGGCGGAGCGGGCGGAAGCGGCGATCGCCGCCGCCGTTGCGGCGCGCCTGCCGCGCGAGGCGTTTTTCCTCGCCGCGCCCGCGGCCCTGGCGCGCCAGCATCTGCGCCTGCTGCGGCGCAACGGATACGATATTCTGGATGCGCGCTTCTCCGCCCCCAGCCGGGTGAGCCTCGGCTTCCTCTGGCTGTGCGCGCGCAAGCAGCTTTAGGCGTGCGCGAGCGGCTGGTCTGCCTTACCTAATAGGCTCCAGGAGAGGAGGCTCGAGTTTTGCGTAGCGTTTCCACGATGGCGATTCTGCGCCGTTTTTCGACCGCGGCGTGCGTGGCGCTCCTTGCCGCTTTTCTTGCGGTTCCCGGCGGGGCCGCCCGCGCCGCCGATGCGCCGCCGCCCGCGGTGAGCGAGCCCGCTGCGCCGCGCGACGCGCTCGGCCGCGACACCCCGGAGGGATTCGTCCGCGGCCTGGTCAAGGCGATGGGGGAGCAGGACTTCGCGCGGGCGGCGCAGTACCTCGATCTTTCCGGCATAGCGCAGTCCAGGCGCGCCGCCCGCGGCGAGGAAACCGCGCGCAACCTCCTGAAGGTTTTGGACGAGGGCGGATGGCTCGCCGCCAAGTGGCAGTTGAGCGACAAGCCGGAAGGCAGTCTCGACGACGGCCTCGACGCCGATCTCGAACGCTTCGCCACGGTGCGCACGCCGAAGGGCAATGTGGATTTGATCGCGCAGCGGGTGAAGGGCGCGGACGGCGGATTCATCTGGCTGGTTTCCGCCAAGACCGTGGCGGCGATTCCGGGCCTGCTCGCGCACGTCGACACCGGACTGGTCGAGCGCATCCTGCCGGAGTGGCTGAAGGCCGGTCCGCGCATCCTCGGCGCGCCCCTGGTGCAGTGGGGCGCGCTGGCGGCCTTTGCCGTGGTCTCCTATCTGGCGGCGTGGCTGGTCACCACCCTGGCCGCCGCCGGGCTGCGGGCCCTGTGGCGGCGGCGCGAGGAGTCCCTGCGCCTGCGCCTGGTGAACGCGGCGATGCCGCCCCTGCGCATCTGCCTGGCGGTGTGGCTGTTCGCCCTGGGCGGGCTTTACCTCGGCGTCGCGGTGGTGGCGCGGCAGGTTTTCGGGCTGTTCGCGGAGGTCGCCGGCTGGGTCGGCCTGGGGTGGTTCCTCTGGCGCATCGTCGACGCCCTGGGCGCGGCGGGAATCGCGGTGATCTCCCAGCGCAACCAGTGGGAGGCGCTCTCCGCCATCCGCTTCTTCCGCCGGGTCGCGAAGTTCCTGGTGATCGCGGCGGTGGCGATCGTGGTGCTGCACACCCTGGGGTTCGACGTCAGCACCGGCCTTGCCGCCCTCGGTATCGGCGGCATCGCGGTGGCGCTGGGTGCGCAGAAGACCATGGAGAACCTCATCGGCAGCCTCACCCTGATCGCCGATCATCCGGTGCGGGAGGGGGATTTCTGCCGTTTCGGCAGCGGCACACTGGGGCTGGTGGAGGAAATCGGCATGCGCTCCACCCGCATCCGCACCCTCGACCGCACCATCATCACCGTGCCCAACGGCGAGTTCTCCTCCCTGCAGATCGAGAACTTCGCGATGCGCGACAAGTTCTGGTTCCATCCCACCCTGTCGCTGCGCTACGAAACCACGCCGGACCAGATGCGCTACCTCCTGGTGGAACTGCGGGCGATGCTCTACAGCCACCCCCGCGTCGATCCGGACCCGGCGCGGGTGCGCTTCACCGGCCTCGGGGCGGACAGCCTGAGCATCGAGATCTTCGCCTACGTCGACACCACCGACATCAACGAGTTCCTGGAAATCCAGGAGGACCTGACGCTGCGCATCATGGACATCGTGGCGGCGAGCGGCACATCCTTCGCCTTTCCGTCGCAGACCGTCTACATGGCGAAGGACGAGGAACCCGATGCGGAAAAGCGCCGCACCGCGGAGGAGAAGGTCAAGGCATGGCGGGAAGCGGGAGAGATGCAACTGCCGAGCTTCGCGCCGGAACGCATCGACGCGCTGCGCGGCAGCATTCCGTACCCGCCGGAAGGCTCGGTGAAGGGCGCCGCAGCGGCGGCCGCGGCGGACGAAGACGCGCCGCCGCAGACGCCGCACCAGAGCGTGCGGGAGAAGGACGCGATCTACCGCTTCCTGCGCCACCTGGGGATCAGGCGGTCGTAGCGGTCTCCGCCAGCCAAACCTCAAGAGCGGCCAGCGCGCGGGCGGCGTGCGCCGCCTTGCGTTCGCCGCCCTTGAGGCGGCGCGGCTTGCCGCCGGGCTTCTTCGGCTCGGCAGGAGGCAACTCGGGTAAGAGGCCGAAGGTCACGTTCATCGGCTGATAGGTGTCCGCATCCGCGCCGCCGGTGATGTGGGCGAGCATGGCGCCGAGCGCGGTGACGGGCGGCGGCGGCGCAGGCGGCAGGCCGAGGCTTTCGCGCAGGGCGAAACGCCCGGCGATGAGGCCGACGGCGGCGCTTTCCACATAGCCCTCGCAGCCGGTGATCTGCCCGGCGAAGCGCAGGTTTGGCTGAGATTTCAGGCGAAGCGTTTCATCCAACACTTTGGGACTGTTCAGGAACGTGTTGCGGTGGATGCCGCCGAGGCGGGCGAATTCCGCCTGTTCCAGTCCCGGAATGGTGCGGAAGAGGCGCAACTGCTCGCCGTGCTTCAGCTTGGTCTGGAAGCCGACCATGTTGTAGAGGGTGCCGAGCGCGTTGTCCTGGCGCAGCTGCACCACGGCGAAGGGCTTCACACCCGGCGTGTGCGGGTCGGTCAGGCCCACCGGCTTCATCGGGCCGAAGGCGAGCGTCATCTCGCCGCGCTCCGCCATCACCTCCACCGGCAGGCAGCCCTCGAAGTAGGGGGTGTCCTTCTCCCAGTCCTTGAATTCCACGTACTCGGCGGAGGTCAGCGCCGCAACGAAGGCGCGGTACTGCGCCTCGGTCATCGGGCAGTTGACGTAGTCCTTGCCGGAACCCTTGTCCCACCGCGACTGGAACCACGCCTTCCCGAAATCGATGCTGTCCTTGGTCACCACCGGCGCGATGGCGTCGAAGAAGGAAAGCGCGTCCGCGCCGGAGGCCGCCTGAATCTGCGCCGACAGCGCGGGGGAACAGAGCGGCCCGGCGGCGACGATCCACGGCCCGGCGTCCGGCGGCGGCAGGGCGGAAACCTCCTCGCGGATCACCGTGACGGCGGGGTGGGCCTCCAGCGCCGCCTGCACCGCGGCGGAAAAGCCCTCGCGGTCCACCGCCAGCGCGCCGCCCGCGGGCACGCGGTGGGCATCGGCGCAGCGCAGGATCAGCGAGCCCGCGCGGCGCATCTCCTCGTGCAGCAGGCCGACGGCGCTCGCCTGCGCGTCGTCGGAGCGCAGCGAGTTGGAGCACACCAGCTCGGCGAAGCCGCCGGTAACGTGCGCCGGGGTGGATGTCTCCGGCCGCATCTCGTGCAGAACCACCGCCGCGCCGCCCTGCGCAAGCTGCCAGGCGGCCTCGCTGCCGGCGAGTCCGGCGCCGACGACATGGACGGTGGGGCGGTCCGTGGGCATGTTTCTTCCTTTTCTCGCGGGCGGTCTGCTCACTTAAGCCCTCTTGCCCGCACTGTCCAGACTTGCGTCGGCAGAGGCCGTGCGGTACTTCATCGATCGGAGATGCAATCGCGGGGGCGACATGAACGAGGCGTTGTTGGATCGAATCCTCTCCACCCAGCAGTTCTGGGTGGCGGCGGCGTGCCTGGGCGTGGCGGTCTGGGCGGCGGTCTACACCTGGCGGCGCGACCGCTGGAAAGGCCGCATCCTCGAACCCGGCCAGGTGCAGGAGCTGATCGCCGCGGGCGAGGATCCGCTGATCTGGGATACCCGCAAGCCCGCGCACAAGAAGCGCGACCCCCACACCGTCAAAGGCGCGCTGGCGCTGCCGCTGGAGCAGGTTCCGGCGAAGCTGCGCGAAATGGCGGCGCACCGCAGATTCCAGGAGCTGCGCACCGCCGAGGTGATCGTCTTCGACACCGCGATGGACCGCGCCACCCTGGCCGCGAAGCTGATGCAGGGCAACGGCATGTACAACGTCGCCCTGATGCGGGGAGGACTGAAGGCCTGGCGCGCCGCCGGGCTGCCGACCACCCCATTGCCGGAGGAGACCGACCGATGACCGCAAAAGCGGGGAAGCGCTGTTTCTATGTGGTGGGAGGCGAATACGCGGACACCGCGTTCGCACGTCCGGCGTCCGGCGTCACCCTGGAGAGCCGCGGCCCGATGACCGAGGCCGAGGCGCACGCCCTGTGGCGCGAACTCACCGGCAAGACCGTGGACAACGCCATGGTGCGCTACATGGTGGAGGAGCGGGACGCCGCCGAGCCCGCCTACGTGGTGGGCGGCGAATATGCCGACACCGGCTTCGCCCGCCTGGCGCAGGGCAAGGCGCTGGAGGTCTTCGGGCCGTTCTCCCCCGCCGACGCGCTGGCGCAGTGGCGGGCCAAAACCGCCTCCACCGTGGATTCCTGCCTGCACCGCTACGACGTGGTGAGCGCCGCCGAGCTTTCCGCCTTCACCGCGCGGTTTTCCGCCTGAGAACCGCGGCGCACGGATTCGCGCCGTCGTCTTGCACGCCCCCGGCGGGGCCTCCCATATAATGCGTCTCGTTCGCAGGTTTCGGGACGCGCCGCGTCCCAGCCGGGAGGTGGCATGCGTCCGACGTTTCCGCCCCGCCGACTTCGCGCCTTTCCATCCGCGCCCCGGTTTTTCCGGCTGGCGGCGCTTCTCCTGACATTGCTTCCGCTTCGCGCCGGACTCGCCGCCGAAAGCGCGCCCGCGGTCAGCCCGCGCGCCACCGTCACCCTGGTGTCGGATGCGGATGCGGTGACACCGGGCGGCAGCGTGCGCCTCGGCTTGCGCCAGCGCCTGGCGCCGCACTGGCACACCTACTGGAAGAACCCGGGCGACGCCGGGGAGCCCTCGGAGATCCGCCTCGTCCTGCCCGCAGGCGCACGCGCCGGGGAGATCGCCTGGCCGGGGCCGGAACGCATCGTTTCCGGTCCGGCGGTGAGCTTCGGCTACCGTGACGAGATCGTGTTGCCGCTCACCGTGCGGGTGCCCGAGACGGCGCGCCCGGGCGAGCGCTTCGCGGTCTCGACGGAAGCGCGCTGGCTGGTCTGCGCCGAGGAATGCATCCCCGAGGAGGGGCGCTTCGACCTCGACCTGCCGGTCGCTGCCGCGCCGCGTCCGGCGGAGGGCGATGTCGCCGCCGCGTTCGCCGCCGCGGACGCGCGCATGCCGCGGCCGCTGCCGTGGCGGGCGGAACTGCGGGACGAAGGGGAGGGGCTCGCCCTCACTCTGGCCGGGGAGGGGCTCTCCGCCGAGAGCGTGCGCAACGCCGACTTCTTCCCCGACGCCTGGGGCGTGCTCGACTATGCAGCGCCGCCGCGCGCCGCCGCGTCGGCGGGGCGGCTTTCCCTCGCGCTTTCCCGCGGCCCGGCCTATGCTCCGGGGCAGGCGGTCTCCGGCCTGCTCGTCCTCACCGACGGCGGCGGCGCTGCCCGCTGGTTTTCCGTCGCGCCGCTTGCCGCGGCTCCCGCCGCTCCGGCGGCGGGGCTATGGAGGGCCGTGCTGTTCGCCCTGCTCGGCGGGCTGATCCTCAACCTCATGCCCTGCGTCTTCCCGGTGTTGGCGATGAAAGCCGCGGCGGTGGCCAAACTCTCCGGCGGCGAACTGCGCGAGGTGCGCCTTTCGGCCTTGTTCTACACCCTCGGCATCCTCTCCGCCTTCGCCGCGCTGGCCGGGCTGCTGCTCGCCCTACGCGCGGGCGGCGCGGCGGTGGGCTGGGGCTTCCAGTTCCAGTCGCCGCCCTTCATCGCCGTCATGGCCTGGCTGATGCTCGCCGTCGGCCTCAACCTCTCCGGCGTCTTCGCGGTGCGGATGCCGGGCTTCGCCGGGGCCGCCGCGGGCGGCGGACATGCGGGCAGCTTCTTCACCGGGCTGCTCGCCGTGGTGGTGGCGACGCCGTGCACTGCGCCGTTCATGGGCGTCGCCCTCGGCGCTGCGCTCGCCCTGCCGCCGCTCGCCTGCCTTGCGGTGTTCCTCGCCCTCGGCCTTGGCCTCGCCGCGCCCTATGCCGCGCTGGCGCTTCTCCCCGCGCTTTCTCGCCGCCTGCCGCGGCCGGGGCCGTGGATGCTGCGCCTGCGCGAGGCGCTCGCCTTCCCGATGTACGCCTCGGCGGCGTGGCTGGTCTGGGTGCTGGCGCGCCAGACCGGCGGCGAGGGCCTGCCCTTTGGGCTGGCGGGGGCGGTGCTCGTCGCCTTCGCCGCGTGGCTGCTCGGGTTCGCCCAACGGGGCGGCGGCTCCCGCCGCGCCGCCTTGGCCGCCACGCTGGCGCTGGCCGCGGCGCTGGCGCTGCTGCCGCGCGTCGATGCCGGAGCGCCGCAGGGCGCGGCCGCGGCGACGGAGAGCGAGCCGTTCTCCGCCGCGCGCCTGGCGGAGCTGCGCGCGCAGGGCACCCCGGTGTTCGTCAACATGACCGCCGACTGGTGCCTGGGCTGCCTGCTCAACGAACGCGTCGCCCTCTCCACCGGGGCGGTGCGCGCCGCCTTCAAGACTGGCGGCATCGTCTACCTGAAGGGCGACTGGACCCGCCGCGACCCGGCGATCACCGCGTTCCTGCGCGGCTTCGGCCGCGACGGCGTGCCGTTTTATGCCTTCTTCCCGCCGGGCGGAGACCCCAGGGTGCTGCCCCCGGTGCTCACCGAAACCGTGATGCTCGGCGCGCTCGCGGGCGCGCCGGGCTCCCCGAATTGACCGAACAGGAGGTCGTGCATGCAGTTTTCCGCTTTTCTTTCCTCCCGGTTCCGCCGCCGCGCCGTGCTTGCGGGCGGCGCCCTGCTGCTCGCCTGCGCCGGCGCGCTTCCAGCGCTTGCCGCGCCGCAGATCGGCCAGCCCGCGCCCGCCTTCGCCCTGGCCGACACCAACGGCACGATGCGCCGCCTCGCCGACCTGCGCGGCAAGGTGGTGGTGCTGGAATGGACCAACGCCGATTGCCCCTTCACGATCAAACACTACAAGTCCGGCAACATGCAGTCCCTGCAGAAGCAAGCGGCCGGGGAGGACGTGGTGTGGCTGTCGGTGATCTCTTCCGCGCCGGGGCAGCAGGGCTATGTGAACGCCGCCGAGGCCAACCGCCTGAGCACCAGCCGCGGCGCATCGCCCACGGGGGTGCTGCTCGACCCCAAGGGCGACCTCGGCCGCCTCTACGGCGCGGTGACGACGCCGCACATGTTCGTCATCGACCGCGAGGGGATGCTGCGCTACATGGGTGGCATCGACAGCATCGCCTCCACCAGCGTCTCCGACGTGCCGAAGGCCAAGCCGCTGTTCCTCGACGCGATGCAGGCGGTGGTGCAGGGCAAGCCGGTGGCCGCCCCAGTGACGCGCCCCTACGGCTGCTCGGTGAAGTACGCGAGCTGAGGAAAACCAAAACTTCGCGGGGGGACTCGGTCCTCCCCACGCCCCCCCATGACTTTTGGGTTTTGCGCGTAGCGCGATAGAGCCATCACGCGGCGTGGCGGTTATGCCGCTGAGCGGCGAAAAAAGTTAGGGAAGGTGCGGAGGGTCCGCGCCCCTCCGCGAAGTTTTTGTGTTCTACTCCGCCGCGCGCGGCTTCAGCGCGGTGGCGAGGTAGGGGGCGGTATAGCCTTTTTTCGCCGCGACGATGTCTTCCGGCGTGCCGGTGGCGACGATTTGGCCGCCGCCGTCGCCGCCTTCGGGGCCGAGGTCGATGATCCAGTCGGCGGTCTTGATGACTTCGAGGTTGTGTTCGATCACCACCACGGTATTGCCGGTCTCGACCAGGGCGTGCAGCACTTCCAGCAGTTTCTTCACGTCTTCGAAGTGCAGGCCGGTGGTCGGCTCGTCGAGGATGTAGAGAGTACGCCCGGTGGCGCGCCGCGCCAGTTCCTTGGAGAGCTTGACGCGCTGCGCCTCGCCGCCGGAGAGGGTGGTCGCCTGCTGGCCGAGGCGGATGTAGCCCAGGCCGACGCGCTGCAGCAGTTCCAGCTTGTCGCGGATCGCGGGCACCGCCTTGAAGAACTCCACGCCTTCGTCCACCGTCATGTCCAGCACGTCGGCGATGGTCTTGCCCTTGAAGCGGATATCCAGGGTCTCGCGGTTGTAGCGTTTGCCCTTGCAGACGTCGCACTGCACGTAGACGTCGGGCAGGAAGTGCATTTCGATCTTGATCACGCCGTCGCCCTGGCACGCCTCGCAGCGCCCGCCCTTGACGTTGAACGAGAAGCGCCCGGGCTTGTAGCCGCGCGCCTGCGCCTCGGGCAGGGCGGCGAACCAGTCGCGGATCGGGGTGAACGCCCCGGTATAGGTGGCGGGGTTGGAGCGCGGCGTGCGGCCGATCGGAGACTGGTCGATATCGACGATCTTGTCGATGGCGGAAAGCCCGGTGATCTCGTCGTGCTCGAGCGGCAGGTCGCGCGCGCCGTTCAACTGCCTCGCCACCGCCTTGTAGAGGGTTTCGAGGATGAGGGTGGACTTGCCGCCGCCGGAAACCCCGGTGACGCAGGTGAAGGTGCCGAGCGGGATGTCGACGCTGGCGTTCTTGAGGTTGTTGCCGCGCGCGCCGCGGATGCCGATGGAAAGCCCGTTGCCGCCGCGGCGCTGCGCGGGCAGGGGAATCTGCCGCGCGCCGGTGAGGTATTGGCCGGTGAGGCTTTTCGGGTCGGCCATCACCGCCTCGGGGGTGCCCTCGGAGACCACGGTGCCGCCCAGCGCGCCCGCGCCGGGGCCCATGTCGATGACGTAGTCGGCGGTGCGGATGGCGTCTTCGTCGTGTTCCACCACGATCACCGTGTTGCCGAGGTCGCGCAGGCGTTTCAGGGTGCCGAGCAGGCGGTCGTTGTCGCGCTGGTGCAGGCCGATGGAGGGCTCGTCGAGCACGTAGAGCACTCCGGTAAGGCCGGAGCCGATCTGCGAGGCCAGCCGGATGCGCTGGCTCTCGCCGCCGGAGAGGGTGCCCGAGGTGCGGGAGAGCGACAGATAGCTCAAACCGACGTTGGCGAGGAAGCGCAGGCGCTCGTCGATCTCCTTGAGGATGCGGTGGGCGATCTCGCGGCTTTTTTCCGGCAGGCGGGTTTCCAGGCCGTGGAACCACACCAGCGCCTCGCCGATGGAGAGCCGCGTCACCTCCGCGATGTTCTTGCCGTCGATCTTCACCGCCAGGGCCTCGGGCTTCAGGCGGTCGCCGTGGCAGGCCTCGCAGGGGGAACTGGTCTGGTATTTCGAGATGTCGTCGCGGATCCAGGCGGAATCGGTTTCGAGGAAGCGGCGTTCGAGGTTGGGGATCACCCCCTCGAACGGCTTGTTGCTTTCGTAGCGGCTTTTGCCGTCTTCCAGCACCAGGCGGATCGGCGTCTTGCCGGTGCCGTGGAGGATGGCGTTTCTCGCCTCCTCCGGCAGGTTGCGGAAGGGCAGGCGCACGTCGGTGCGGTAATAGGCGCACACCGCCGCCAGCGCCTGCGTCATGTATTGCGACGAGGTGCCCATCCACGGCGCGATGGCGCCGTCGGCGAGCGAGCGCGACGGGTCGGGAACCACGAGCTGCGGGTCCACCGACATCCGCACGCCCAGGCCGTCGCACACCGGGCACGCGCCGAACGGGTTGTTGAAGGAGAACAGGCGCGGCTCGATCTCGTCGATGGTGAAGCCGGAAACCGGGCAGGCGAACTTGGCGGAAAAGGTGTGGCGCTCGCCGGTTTCCGCGTCCTCGGCGTAGGCGAGGCCGTCGGCGAGGTCGAGCACCGTCTCCAGCGAGGCGGCGAGGCGGCTTTCCAGCCCCTCGCGCACCACCACGCGGTCCACCACCACCTCGATGTCGTGCTTGAACTTCTTGTCGAGCGCCGGGGCCTCCTCGATGCCGTAGAGGGTGCCGTCGATCTTCACCCGCTGGAAGCCGCGCGCCTGGAAGTCCTTGAGCTCTTTTTTGTATTCGCCTTTGCGGCCGCGCACCACCGGGGCCAGCAGGTAGAGCCGCGTGCCCTCGGGCATCGCCATGATGCGGTCGACCATCTGCGAGACGGTCTGGCTTTCGATCGGCAGACCGGTGGCGGGGGAGTGCGGCACCCCGATGCGCGCCCAGAGCAGGCGCATGTAGTCGTAGATCTCGGTCACCGTGCCGACGATCGAGCGCGGATTGCGCGAGGTGGTCTTCTGCTCGATGGAGATGGCGGGGGAGAGGCCGTCGATGGCGTCCACGTCCGGCTTCTGCATCATTTCGAGGAACTGCCGGGCATAGGCGGAGAGGCTTTCCACATAGCGGCGCTGCCCCTCGGCGTAGATGGTGTCGAAGGCAAGCGACGACTTCCCCGACCCCGACAGGCCGGTGATCACCACCAGCCGATTCTTCGGAATATCGACGGAAACGTTGCGCAGGTTGTGTTCCCGCGCGCCGCGGACCGAAAGAACCGGGGTTTCGCTGCGGGGATCGTGTTCGGTGGTCATGGAGTTTTTGCAACCATCATCAAAAGGCGGGAAAGCCGTTGGCTCATAACATGCAAGGTGGAGTCCGTCCGCGTCAAGGCGGGGACATCCCGGGGCAGCGTTGCCTAGCTTTCGGCCAACCCGTTGCTCAAAAAATAGGATGTCGCCGCTTCCGCGCCAAGCGTCTGAACAAGGCTTGCGCAAAGCCGCTTGACTTGCTAGGGGTAACGCGCATGTTTGAGGTCGAAATCGCCGGGGGGCGGGGACGGCGTTGGAGGCTCGGGGAGGGCCGGAACAGCGCCGCGGCCGTGACGTGCGCGGGAAACTCCGGATCATCTTCAGGGGCCGTTTCGATTTGGCTTATTTTTTCCAACAACTCATCAATGGGCTGACGCTCGGCGCCATCTACGGGCTGATCGCGATCGGCTACACCATGGTTTACGGAATCATCGGCATGATCAATTTCGCCCATGGCGAAATCTACATGCTGGGTGCGTTCGTTTCCGTGGTCACTTACCTCATACTTTCGGCGCTGGGTTTGAGCTACATCCCCCTGATTTTGCTGGTGATGCTGCTCGCCTCGATGCTGTTCACCTCTATCTATGGGTTGGCGATCGAACGCGTCGCCTACCGGCCTCTGCGCGGCGCGCCGCGTCTGGCGGCCCTGATTTCCGCAATCGGCATGTCGATCGCTCTGCAGAACTACGTGCAGCTGACCCAGGGCGCGCGCGTCAAGGCGCTGGCGCCGATCATCTCCGGCGGCTTCACCGTGATGGAGCAGGACGGCTTCACGGTTCGCCTCTCGACGCTGCAGATATTCATCTGCATCCTGACCATCGTGCTGATGATCGGCTTCAGCTATCTGATCGACAAGACGCCCTTGGGGCGCCAGCAGCGCGCCTGCGAACAGGACAGCACGATGGCGGCCCTGGTCGGGGTGAACGTCGACCGGACGATTTCCACCACCTTCGTGCTCGGCGCCGGGCTCGCCGCCGTGGCGGGCGTGATGGTGACGCTCTACTACGGCGTGGTGGACTTCTATATCGGTTTCCTCGCCGGGATGAAGGCGTTCACCGCGGCGGTGCTGGGCGGCATCGGCTCGCTGCCGGGCGCGATGCTGGGCGGCCTTCTGATCGGCCTTATCGAG
This sequence comes from Rhodospirillaceae bacterium, assembly GCA_050253435.1. Classification (GTDB taxonomy): domain Bacteria; phylum Pseudomonadota; class Alphaproteobacteria; order Rhodospirillales; family Rhodospirillaceae; genus Oleispirillum. The sequence goes on along the minus strand of JBFWJB010000027.1, from coordinate 149 downwards.
GCCTTCTGGTCGGCCTACTTCACCATTGAATATAAGGACGTGGCGGTTTTCTCCATCCTCGTTCTGGTGCTCATCTTCCGGCCCACCGGCCTGCTCGGCAAGCCGGAAATCGAGAAGGTGTGAGGCGATGAACGAGATGACCACTCCAC
>JBFWJB010000026.1:0-16406 GCA_050253435.1 Rhodospirillaceae bacterium | reverse complement strand
CGCCACCCTCTTCCATTACCTGATCGGCAACACCCAGCTCGCCGCCGAGGTGATCATGGCGTGGAACCAGGACACCGCGGGCGTCCTGGTGCAGCGCAAGCGCGAACTCAAGAAGATGTGCACCGACAGCTCGGAACGGCACTTCGCCCGCCTGAGCGAGGGCATCTCGCGCACCATGGAAAGCAGCTCGGCCCACCTCGAACTGATCCTCAACATCCGATGGATCAACGGCCAGGTCTCCTGCATCGCCTACGAGGCGCTGCCCGGCAAGGAGCCGGCGGACGAGGGCGTGGTGGAAGGGCTCAACGGCCACCCGGAGTGACCGGGTTCCGCGTTCTGCGGACAACCCCCTGATATTCCCCGGGTCTTCTCTCCTTCGCGGAGAGAAGACCGCACATTTTTTGTGCGTTTGCGCCTATTTTCTAGACATTTTTTCTTGACAGGGGAAGGGCTCCCGGCCTTTTCTGCCCGCCGTCCCGGGGGGAGCCGGGACCGGGGGAGCCTTGCCTGCGGATGTGACCGGGGCGGGGGGATCGGGTATATGCGAATAAGAATCAATTAATTTATCGGGGATGGCATGCAGGCGCGCGGCAACTGGTCGTCGAAGTTCGGCTTCATCATGGCGGCGGCAGGCTCGGCGATCGGGCTCGGCAATATCTGGAAGTTTCCCTACGTCGCGGGGAAGAACGGCGGCGGCGGGTTTCTGCTGATCTATCTCGCCATCGTCGCCACCATCGGCTTTTCGGTGCTGATGGCCGAACTGGTGATCGGCCGCGCCACCCAGCGCAACCCGGTGGGCGCGCTCAAGATGCTGCAGCGCGGGCGATGGTGGCCGCTGATCGGCTATGCCGGGATCGGCACCGCCTTTGTCATCCTCTCCTACTACGTGGTGGTGGCGGGGTGGACGCTGGCCTACATCGGCAAAAGTCTTACCGGCCTGCTCGCCACCAAGGACGGCGCAGTGCTCGGCAGCCTGTTCACCGGCTTCATCACCGATCCGGTGGAGCCGGTGCTCTATGCCGGTCTGTTCACCACGCTCACCATTCTCGTGGTGATCGGCGGCGTCAACCAGGGGCTGGAGCGCGCCAGCCGGGTGCTGATGCCCGCGCTCTTCGTGCTCGTCGTGGTGCTGTGCATCCGCTCGCTCACCCTGCCCGGCGCGGCGGCGGGCTGGGCCTTCTTCACTCAGCCGAAGTGGGGGGACGTCACCTTCCGCACCGTCATCGAGGCGCTGGGGCAGGCGTTCTTCTCGCTCTCCCTCGGCATGGGCACGATGATCACCTACGGCTCCTACATCTCGCGGGATGCCGACGTGGCGGACTCCGGCTTCAGCGTCGTCGCCCTCGATACCCTGATCGCCTGCATGGCCGGGCTGATGATCCTGCCCGCGGTGTTCGCCTTCGGCATGAACCCGGCGGCGGGGCCGGGCCTGACCTTCGTCACCCTGCCCAGGGTGTTCGCCCAGATGCCGGGCGGCGTGGTGTTCGGGCCGCTGTTCTTCATCCTGCTCGCCATCGCCGCGCTGACCTCGGCGGTGTCGCTGCTCGAAGTGGTCACCGCCTACTTCGTCGATGAACTCGGCATGCGGCGGCGCACCTGCACCGTCGCCGCGGGGGTCATCGCCTTCGCCCTGTGCATTCCCTCGTCGCTGTCGCTCGGAGTGTGGAGCGGCCATACCCTGTTCGGCATGGGCTTCCTCGACATCATGGACTTCCTCGCCACCAACATCATGCTGCCTACCGGCGGGCTCGCCATCGCCGCCTTCGTCGGCTGGGCGGTGCCCGACCGCATGGTCGCGGAGTTCACCAACGGCAACCCGCGGCTGGCGGGCCTGGCGCGGCTGTGGCTGTTCTTCGTGCGCTACGTCAGCCCGGCCGGCATCTTCGTGGTGCTGTTGAACGGCCTGCCCTTCCTCGCCGCCTATCTGCCGTGGAATTGACCGGCCGCGGGGGAAAAGAAGAAACCTCGTGGAGGGCCGCGGACCCTCCACACCTCCGCCTATAGTTTTTGCGCGGAGCGCCATAAGCCCATGCGATTACCGCGCGATGGCTCTATAGCGTTGCGTGCAAAATCAAAGTTATGGGGAGCGCGAGGGGTCTGAGACCCCTCGTGACGGTTTGGTTTTAGAGATACGGCGGGGTGCAGGCGGAAACCAGGGTGCAGGCTTCGTCGAAGGGGTTGCGGAAGCGGTGGGTCTGGCGGCTGTCGAAGAGGTAGGAATCGCCCGGCCCGAGGATGAACTTGCGGTCCTCGACGGTGAGTTCGATGCGCCCGGAGATGACGACGCCGCCCTCCTGGCTTTCGTGGCGCAGCATCGAGCGCCCGGTGTCGGCGCCGGGCTGGTAGGTTTCGAAGAGAATCTGCAACTGGTGCTTGGCCGCGTCGCCGACCTGGCGGAAGGAGATCGCGCCCTTGTTCTTGCGCTCGATCTCGCAGGCGATCTCGATCATCTCGTCCTGGCCGAAGACGATGCGCTCCGGCGCGGGAATCTCCTGGCTGAAGAACTCCGACAGGGTCATCGGAATTCCTTCCAGAACCTTGCGCAGGCTCGCCACCGAGGGACTGTTGCGGTTCTGCTCGATCAGCGAGATGGTGCCGTTGGTCACGCCGGCGCGGCGCGCCAGTTCGCGCTGCGACAATCCGGCGGCCTCGCGCACCGCGCGCAGGCGGGTTCCGACATCGAAGTCCATACGCGTCTCCCTCTCCCAACGCCTTCATAGTACGGGAAAAGCTTTTCCGGTCCAGTCCGGCGTTGGCTTTTCCCCGGTGCGGGCCTAGGCTGAAGCCTCCGGACGGACAAGGAGGATGGACATGCGAATTCTGGTGGTCGGCGCCGGCGGGATCGGCGGCTATTTCGGCGGGCGGCTGTTGCAGGCGGGCCGCGACGTGACCTTTCTGGTGCGGCCGCGCCGCGCCAAGCTTCTCACCGAGAACGGTTTCACCATCAAGAGCCCGCTCGGCGACTACCGCCACCCGACGCCGCCCCTGATTACCGCCGACCGCCTGGACGGCACGCCCTACGATCTCATCCTCCTCAGTTGCAAGGCCTACGACCTTGCCGACGCGATGGCCTCCTTCGCCCCGGCGGTGGGGGAGAACACGCTGATCCTGCCGCTGTTGAACGGCATGATCCATCTCGAAACCCTCGACGACCGCTTCGGCGCGGCGCACGTGCTGGGCGGGCTGTGCCGCATCTCCTCGGGGACCGACGAGACCGGCGCGATCCTCCACTTCAACCGGACCAACACCCTGGTGTTCGGCGCGCGCGCCGGGGGCCAGGCGGCGGAAGCCGGACTGATCGCCGAGGCGCTGGGCAACGCCGGGTTCGACCTGTGCCACAGCCAGGCGATCGTTCAGGATATGTGGGACAAATGGGTGTTCATCGCCGTCACGGCGGGAGCCACCTGCCTGATGCGCGCCGCGGTGTGCGATATCACCAAGGCGGGCGGCGCGGGCGTGATCAACGGCCTGTTCGAGGAGTGCGCAGCGATCTCCGCCGCCGCCGGATTCCCGCCCGGCGAGTGGCCGACGAAGCAGAAGGAGGCCTCTCTGCTCAACCCCGAGTCCACGCAGATGGCGTCGATGCTGCGCGATGTGGAGCGCGGCGGCGCGGTGGAGGCCGGCCATATTCTCGGCGCGCTGCTCGACCGTGCGCCGTGCGACGACGATGCGCCGCTGCTGACGCTGGCCTTCATGCACCTCAAGGCCTACGAGGCGCGCCGCGCCCGCGAACGCGGCTGATTGCGGCATAAGCAAGACACCCGCAGCCGGGGGGCAATGCCCCCCGGCTTTTTGCGTGCGGTCAGCGGAACGCGGCGCATTGGCATCGGTTCGCCTTCTCCCAATATTGTAATATGTCAAAAGCGCCATAAACAAAAAGGGCGAGGAACATGATGCTCTTTTCCCGTTTTTCGATCGTGCAGAAGGTGACGATCGGGACCCTGATTGCATTATTGCTGATGATGTCTTCCCTGATGGGCGTGACGATGTGGGTCTTGCGCGGCAACCTCAATGAACAGGCGCAGGAACGCCAGGAAAGCGCCATGCGCGTCGCCTGGCATGTGCTGTCCGGCCTGGGAAGCCCCTTCCGTCTGGAGGAGGGCAAGTTGTTCGCCGGGAAGGTTCCGCTCAACGGCAACACCCAGATGGTGGACGAGGTCAAGCGCCTGGTGGGCGGCACCGCGACGGTCTTCGCCCATGACGTGCGGGTCACCACAAACGTGATGAAGCCGGACGGCAGCCGCGCGGTGGGTACGCGCCTTGCGCCCGGGCCGGTCTTCGACACGGTGCTGAAGGAGGGCAAGCCGTTCCGCGGCGAGGCCCTGATCCTCGGAGAAACCTATTTCACCGCCTACGATCCGATCAAGGACGCCTCGGGCAAGGTGGTCGGCGTGCTGTACACCGGCCTGAGCCAGCAGAACATCGACATCCTGACCAAGGCGGTAATGACCTCGGTCATCGGCGCGGGCGGCGGCGTCGCGGTGGTGATGGGGGTGCTGATCTTCCTTGCCATCCGCAAGAGCCTGAAGCCGATCGCCGGGATGACGCAGGCGACGCGCCGCCTCGCCGAGGGCGATCTCGCCGTGGAGATCGAGGGGCACGGGCGTGGCGACGAGATCGGTCACATGGCCGAGGCGCTGGAGGTTTTCCGCGAAAAACTGAAGCTCAACCGCGAGATGGAGGAGGCACAGAAAAATCTGGCCGAACTGTCGAAGCGGTCGGTGCTGAACGCGGTGCGCGGCATGGCGGAGACGGTGGAAAAAGAGACCGACGCGGCGGTGGAAAACGTCTCGCTGCGCGCCGAAACGATGAATGGCGGCGTCTCCCATCTCGACGGCCTGGTGCAGTCGATGCAGAACAACGCGACAACCGTCGCGGCCGCCGCGGAGCAGGCGCTGGCCAATGCGGAAACCGTGGCCAGCGCGGCGGAGGAGCTGTCCGCCTCGATCGGCGAGATCGCCAATCAGGCGGCGGCCTCCACCTCCGTCGCGCGGCAGGCGGGTGAGCTTGCCCGGGAAACCCAGGCGATCGTCGCCGAGGTGGATGCGGCGGCGGGCGGCATCGGCGAGATCGTCGGTCTGATCTCCGACATCGCATCGCAGACCAATCTTCTGGCGCTCAACGCATCCATCGAGGCGGCCCGCGCCGGAGATGCGGGGCGCGGCTTTGCCGTGGTGGCGGGCGAGGTGAAGAACCTTGCGTCGGAGACGCAGCGCTCGGTCGGCCAGATCACCGAGCAGATCGAGGGCATGCAGAAGCTCTCGCACCGCATGGTGGAGTCGATGTCCACCATCTCGGAAACCATCGCCAAGGTCGATGAGACCGCGGCGGCCATCGCCTCGGCGGTGGAGGAGCAGAACGCGACGACGCGAGACATCTCGCGCAACGTGCAGGAGGTGGCCGGCGGCTCTCAGGAGGTGGCGACCCTGATCGCTGCGGTGTCGCAGCAGGCGACCGAGGTGGGCGACGTGGCCGCCAGCCTGCATGGCACGGTGGGCGAGCTGCGCGAGGACATCGAGAGCCTGCACACGGCGGTCAACGCCGCGGTCGATGCCTCGGTGAAGGAAACCGAACAGCAGCTTTCCCGCGCCTGACGGCGTGCGCCGCGCTCAGAACGCGGCGCACGTCCCGTTCTTCGCCCCGGTGTCGAGGAAGGCTTCGAGGCAGTCGGCGTATTTGTTGTCGGTGAATTCCGAGGACTATCGGCCCAGACCGGGGATTTCCACCCCCGCCACCTGGACCAGCAGCACCAGGTTGAGCGCCAGCACGAGGACGCAGCCCGCCACCGCGGCGATTTGCACCGAACGGCGGTTGGCGTAGCGGCCCATGATGTCGCGCCGCCCGGTGAACCACACCAGGGCGAGCATCGGCACCGGCAGGGCGAAGCTTAAGACCACCTGGCTCAGCACCAGGGCGTGGGTGGCGTTGACGCCGAGGCCGACGACGACGAAGGCGGGGGCCATGGTGACCAGGCGGCGCAGCCACACCGGAATGGAGAAGCCGACGAAGCCCTGCATGATCATCTGCCCGGCCATGGTGCCGACCACCGAGCTGGAAACGCCGGAGGCGATCAGCGAGATCAGGAAGATCGCCGCCGCGCCCGCGCCGAGGAGAGGCGTGAGGGTGTGATAGGCGGTCTCGATCTCGGCGACGTCGGCATGCCCGGCGTGGAAGGCGGCGGAGGCCATCATCACCATCGCCATGTTGACCAGCCCGGCGACGGCCAGCGCCAGCACCACCTCGCGGTTGGAGAAGCGCACCAGCTTGCCGCGTTCCGCCTCGTTACGCGCCGGGGCGCGGTTCTGGGTGAGGCCGGAATGCAGATAGACGGCGTGCGGCATCACCGTGGCGCCGATGATTCCCACCGCGATGGTCAGCGCCCCGGCGTCGGGCAGGCGCGGCACCGCCACCCCGGCGGCGACGCCGCTCCACGAGACCGGGGCGATCAGCACCTCCAGCAGGTAGCACAGGCCGATGGTGCCGACCATCGCGCCGATGACCACCTCCATGCGGCGGAAGCCGGACCGCTCCAGCAGCAGGATGGCGTAGGTGAAGACGGCGGTCACCGCCATCCCCGCCATCAGCGGCATGTCGAACAGCAGCGCCAGGCCGATCGCCCCGCCGACGAATTCGGCAAGGTCGGTGGCCATCGCCGCCACCTCGCTCACCGCCCACATCGCCCAGACCAGGGGCGCGGGCAGGCGGTCGCGGCAGATCTCCGCGAGGTTGCGGTTGGTGACGATGCCGAGCTTGGCGGACAGGGCCTGGAACAGCATGGCGATGAGGTTGGCGGCGACCACCACCCAGAGCAGCGCATAGCCGTAGTGCGCGCCCGCCTGGATGTTGGTGGCGAAGTTGCCGGGGTCCATGTAGGCGATCGAGGCGATCACCGCCGGGCCGGCGAAGAGGAGAGAGGAGGAGAGGCCGCGCCGCCGCCCGGACAGCGCCTCGCGGATGGCGATGGTGGTCGGATCGGCCAATCCGGCGGCGGGGTAGGTCTGGGCGATTGTCTGCGATGTCATAGCCCTCTCCTGTAAATGAGAAGCATTCTCAATATAGCTTATGCTAAATCTTATGCAAGAGGCTTCAGCGTGCGCCCCGATCTGTCCCGGCAACGAATTGGCGGAAAAGGGGTTTTCCAAGGCGGGCGGATTGCGCGGCAGGGCGGGTTTCGCTATTCTGGAGGCGCCGACTCGCATGGAGAGACGCATGGCCGCCGCAAAGCCAGCCGCCCGCAAGGAACGCCGCCTGCTGACGCCGGAGACCCACGTGGAGGGCTTCCGCCTGGCGCGCGCGGTGCGCCGCGTCGAACTGGTGGAGGACTATGTGGAGCTGATCGCCGACCTCATCGATGCGGGTGGCGAGGCGCGGCAGGTGGACATCGCGGCGCGCCTGGGCGTGGCGCAGCCCACGGTGGCGCGCATGCTCGCCCGCATGGCCGAGGACGGCCTGGTGGACAAGGAACCCTACCGCGGCGTCTTCCTCACCCCTGAGGGCCGCCGCCTGGCGGAGGAGAGCCGCGACCGCCACCAGGTGGTGGAGGCCTGCCTGCTCGCCATCGGCGTTCCCGCGGCGACTGCGCGCAAGGACGCGGAGGGCATCGAACACCACGTCAGCCGCGAAACCCTGGAAACCATGCGCCGCTGGCTGGCGCAGCAGGGGTGAGGGCTATTTCTTCAGTCTGTCACGTAACCTGCGGGTACGCTGAACGAGTTCCTGAATCTCCCGGCTTGGGTCGTCGCCGAAACGGCGGATTATCTCATCGTAGATGGAAATGGTCTCATCCGGCTTGCCCTGTTGTTTGAGTGTGATGCCCTTATAGAGCATGGCCTTGGCAACATGCTCCCTCAGGCCAGGTTCGCCACCTTCGCCAAAGCGGCGGATGACCTCGTCATAGATGGCGATTTCTTCCCTCGGCTTGCCCAGTTTCCCAAGTGTGACGCCTTTGTTGACTAGAGCGTTGGCGATTGGCCCCCTTAGTTCAGGTTCGACGGCCTCGCCGAAGCGGCGGATTACCTCGTCGCAGGCGGCGATTTCTTTTTCTGATTCCCCCTGTTTTCCGAGTACAACGCCTTTGTTGACCAGGGCTCTGGCAACCTGCTCCCCCAATCTGGGGTCAGTAGCCTTGCCAAAGCGGCGGATTACCTCGTTGCAGGTGCCGATAGCTTTCTCCGTCTTGCCCTGTTTTCCGAGTACAACGCCCTTATTGACTAGAGCTTTGGCTACTTGCCTCTTCAGTTCGGGTTCGGTGGCCTTGCCGAAGCGTCGGATCACCTCGTCGTAGGCGATGATAGCTTCCTCCGGTTTATGCCGCTGCTCAAGCACGATGGCCTTGTTGTATAGAGCGCTGGCGACTTGCTCCTTCAGTCCAGGTTCGGTAGCCTCGCCGAACCGGCTGATTACCTCGTCGTAGACGGCGATTTCTTTCTCGGGTTCACCCTGCTGGCCGAGAGTGATGCCTTTATAAAGCATGGCATTGGCTACTTGCGCCCTCAGTCCGGGTTCGGTGGCTTCGCCGAAGCGGCAAATCTCTTCGTCATAGATGGCGATTTCTTTCTCGGGTTCGCCCTGCTGGCCGAGAGTGATGCCTTTATTCAGCATGGCCTTGGCAACTTGCTCTTTCAGCCCAGGCTCTGTGGCCTCACCGAAGCGGCGGATCACCTCATCGTAGACGGCGATTTCTTCACCCGGTTTACCTTTTTGCCCAAGAGTAATGCCCTTATTAAGCAGGCTCATGGCGACCTGTTTGAGCAGAGTGGGTTCAGTGGTTCCACCGAAACGATCCAATATGTCGTCGTAGGTGGCGATTTCTTCATCCGACTTGTTTGATTGGCCAAGCATGAATCCCTTATTGACTAAGGCGGTCGCAATTTGCTCTTCCGTCGCTGTCGTTAGGTTGGCGACCTTGCCGAAATAACTGGCAGCATCGTCATATTTTTGCTGTGCGTAGGCGGCAAATGCCCGCATGTTCCAATCAATGGCAGTGTATTTGCTCTCTGGTTTATCCGTCAGGGAGGTGCCAGTGTCCTGCAGCTTTTCCGAGGTCCGAGCAGGAATTTGTCCTTTGCGAGATGGGCTTTGAGAGGCCGTTTTTATCAGAATCTGGGCATCGTCAGCGCTCGTTTGTACACGGCAACACGCTGCTTCGATATCTTGGATAGCCTGTTCCTTGGCCTCTGCAACCGCCTGGATGAGGCTCTCCTTTTCCTGCTCGAAAATCTTTTGATTTTCGGTAATCCATTCCTTGAAGGCGGCCCGGGCCTCTCGCTGAGCGCTATCACGGGCCTTACGGTAGGTAAAAACGCCTGCGATGGCGAGAGCTAGCGTTAAAATCCCAAGGAAGCAGGCAATCACTATACTTATGATATCTAGTGTATGGTCGATACTGGGATCCAAGTGGTCGATATGCATTTTTAGGGCACTAAGATCGGCCGCATTTTTGTTGATTTCTTGTCGTAAGATTTTTGCGTCCTCAGTGAGGGCCTTGGCGTAATCCTGCAGGGCGTTCACGCGCTCGTCCAGACGCTCCAGGGAAGGGGCAGGCGGTTGCGGCGCGGGGACGGCGGCCCAGGCGGCGGGTGCGGCGCAGGATAATGCGGCGGCGAGCGCCCATGCCGCCCAACGGTTGCCGGTCATCGCTTCTCCTCCCCCATGTCGAGCAACGATGCAGCCACGCTGGCACCATCCGGCGTGGCGCGCAACGGAAAACGGCGGCCCTCGGGGCCGCCGTTTCTGCGTCGCGTGGGAGGCGGGCGGCTCAGGCCTGCATCGCGTGGGTGGTCACCGAGCGTACTTCCTCGATGAAGCGGTCCACGTCGTCCTTCATCGCGTCCGACTTCTGGGAGAGCGCCTTCGCCGCCTCCTGCACGGTGCGCGAGGCGTTGCCGGTTTCCTGCGCGCCCGCGTTCAGGCCCGCGATGTTCTCGCTCACCTCCTGGGCGCTGCTCGCCGCCTGGGAGATGCTGCGCGCGATGTCGGCGGTTGTGGCCTGCTGTTCCTCCACCGCGGCGGCGACCGAGGCGGTGATCGCGGTGACGGAGGTCATCACCTGGGAGATCGCGGCGATCTCCTTGGCGGTGGTCTGGCTCGCATCCTGCACCGCCATTACCTGGCTCGAAATTTCCTCGGTGGCCCGCGCCGTCTGGTTGGCGAGGTTCTTCACCTCGCCCGCGACCACGGCGAAGCCCTTGCCCGCTTCGCCCGCGCGCGCCGCCTCGATGGTGGCGTTGAGCGCAAGCAGGTTGGTCTGGCTCGCCACATCGTTGATCATCTGCACCACCTCGCCGATCTTCTGGGCGGTGGATTCCAGGCTGCCGACCAGGGCCTCGGCGTGAGCGGTCTGCTCCGCCGCCTGCTTGACGATGGCGTCGGCCTCGTCGATGCGGCGCGCGATCTCGGAGATCGACATGTTCATCTGCTCGGTGGCGGCGGCGACGGAATCGACGCTGCTGGAGGATTCCTGCGCCGCGTTGGCCACCGCGTTGGTCTGCATCGAGGTTTGATCCGCCACCGCCGACATCGAGGTGGAGGTCGCCTCCAGCCCCTGCGCCGCGGCCAGCAGGTCGGCGATGGAGGCGCGCATGCGGTCGTTGAACGCGAGAGTCAGGGATTGCACCTTGAGCGCCCGCTCCTCGCGCGCCTTGCGTTCGCGTTCCGCCTCCTGCGCAGCGACCCTGCGGGTGAGGGCGTTCTGCCGCCAGGCGTCCACCGCCGTCGCGATGTCGCCGATCTCGTCGTGGCGGCTGAGGTGGGGCACGGTGACGTCGAAGCTGCCGTTCGCCAGAACCTTGAGCGCGTCAGCGATGTCGCGGATCGGACGCCCGATCGAGCGCCCGAGGGTCCACGAGAAGAGGAAGGAGCCGAGCAGCACCACCAGCGAGACGATGAGGTTGGTGCGCAGCGTCGATTTGAAGCCGTCGATGCGGATGCCGAGCAGGCGGTCGAGCTCGTCGTTGCCCGCCGTCGAGAGGGTATGGCCCGCCGCGTGCAGCGCCGCCCCGGCGGCGGCAAGGTCGGCGGCGGCGGGGCGCGCGCCGCTGCCCGCCATCGCGTCGAGGTTGCCGATCAGGGCGTCGCGCGCCGCGGTGAAGGCCGCATACGGGGCTTCCAGCGCCGCCTTGGTGGTGCCGGTGAGGTTGCCGCGGATCGCCGAGGTGACGTCGGTGTTGACGCCGTCCAGCGCGCCTGCGAGCTCGCCCTTGAGAGCGACGAAGCCGAGCATCTGCTCCATCGGGACTTCCCCGGCGGCGAGCATCTTCTGCGCCGCGTCGAGCACCTTGAGCGTGGCGACCTCGGTGGCGGGCAGCTTCACCGTGATCAGGTCCTGCACGTAGTAGCTGTCGAGATCGGGGTCGAGGGTGAGGTTGGAACCGTCCTGCACCCGCGTGATGTGGGTGGCGACCGCGTCCATCGCCGGGAAATAGGCGGCAAGGCCGCTCTCCTTGGGCAGCTTCGCCGCGGCGGCCACCGCCTTGGCCGCGGCTGCGGCGGGGTCCACCGTGTTCATGTCGGCGGCGAGCGCGTCGTCCTTGGCCTTCGCCGCGGCGGCGGCGCGGCCGAGAGCCGCGGCATCGCCCTTGCCGATGGCGAGGTTGACCAGCGCGTCCATCTCGCTGCGCAGCACCCGGAAGTACTGGCTGCCGATCAACTCCCGTTCCGAGAACACGATGCTGACGTTGGTCTGACTGACAAAGAAATAAGTGAGAAGAAAAACCGGTATGAGAAAAGTTGCGGAAAGGACCGTCAACTTTGCGTTGATGCGCAGTTTGTCCAGCATGAGCCTTATTCCCCCAACCGCTTATCCCCTAATGCCGCGCTGCGGCGTGCACGGCATGAGAACGTATTCCGAGTTCTGTGAAAGGCCTTGAAACGACGTAACGGAGTAAGTGTGTCTTTTTTCCAGGCGCTCCGTCAAGAAGGCAAAGACATGCATAAGATTCATGCAGGTGCGCAGGTTTTGCGGCGTGCGGCGGCGTGCCGGGCGTCGATACGGTCTGGACAGCCGCGGCCGCGGGTCCTACTTTCCGAACGGGGGCCAGACCCGCGGATTCCCGCGACGCAGGAGCATCGCCGCATGCCGTTCCGAACCGTTAAGGCCGCGCCGTCCGGATTGCCGGACGGGGTGCGCAAAAGCCGTATCGTCGCGGTCATCGTCGGCGTCGTGGCGCTGGGGTTCTTTCTGGTGACTTTCGCCAACTATTGGGTTTCGCGCGGCGTCATCCGCCAGGCGATCGTCGAAAGCGACCTGCCGCTCACCAGCGACACGCTCTATTCCGAAATCCAGCAGGATCTGCTCAAGCCGATCTTCGTGTCGTCCCTGATGGCGCACGACACCTTTCTGCGCGACTGGGTGCTGGCGGGCGAGAAAAACCCGGAGCAGATGGTCCGCTATCTCGACGAGATCAAACGCAAGTACGACGCCTTCACCGCCTTCTTCGTCTCCGACCGCAGCCATATCTATTACCAGAACAAAGGCATCCTCAAGACGGTGCGCGAGGACGAGCCGCGCGACGTGTGGTTCTTCCGGGTGCGCGGCATGGACCGCCCCTACGAGACCAACGTCGATCCCGACATGGCGAACGAAGACAGCATCACCATCTTCATCAATTTCCGGGTGCTGGATTATGCCGGGCGCTTCCTCGGCGCCACCGGCGTCGGCCTGCGGGCGACGGCGGTGAAACAGCTGGTGGAGCGTTACCAGCGGGAATACCACCGCACCGTCTACTTCGTCGACCGCAAGGGCATGCTCGTGCTCTACGGCCGCGAACTGGACGCCAACGAGCCCAACATCCGCAAGCGCCCCGGCATCTCCGCGGTGGCCGGGGAGCTGCTCGGGCAGAAGCAGGGACGCTTCGAATACCACGCCGCCAACGGCGCGACGATCTTCCTCAACAGCCGCTTCATCCCCGACCTCGACTGGTACCTGCTGGTGGAGCAGAACGCCGACGCGGCGCTGGCGCCTGCGCGGCGCACCCTGGTGCAGAACCTCGCGGTCGGCCTCTTCGCCACCCTGGTGGTGACCTGGCTGTGCGCGGTGCTGGTGCGGCGTTCGCAGCGCCATCTCGAGGCGCTCGCCGCGACCGACGTGCTCACCGGGTCGCTTTCCCGTCTCGCCTTCGACGTGGTGTTCGCGCAGACGCGCCAGCGCGCCAAGCGCGACGCCAAGCCGGTGGCGCTCGCCTTCTTCGACATCGACCATTTCAAGGAAATCAACGACCGCCTCGGCCATGCGGTGGGCGATGCCGCCCTGATCGCGGTGGTGGAGCGCCTGCGCACCGAGGTGCGCTCCGGCGATGCGCTCTGCCGCTGGGGCGGCGAGGAGTTCCTGCTGCTGCTGGAAGACTGCGACCTCAGCCAGGCGCGCGAGGTGGCGGAAAAGGCGCGCCAGTCCCTGCTCGCAGCGCCGCTCGAACTCGGCGAAGGGGTGGCGTTGGCGGCGACGGTGAGCGCCGGCGTCGCCGAGCTCAAGCCCGGCGAGGACGCCGACGGCCTGATCGCACGCGCCGACGCGGCGCTCTACGCCGCCAAGGCGGCGGGCCGCAACCGCGTGGTCTGCGCGAATTAAGCGGTCAGTTCGTCCTGCACCAGGCGCACCCAGTAGGTGGAGCCGAGCGCCAGCGCCTCGTCGTTGAAGTCGTAGAGAGGCCGGTGCAGGTGCGCCCCGCCGGTGCCGTTGCCGATGAAGATCATCGCGCCGGGCACCTTTTCCAGCATGAAGGCGAAGTCCTCCGCGCCGGTGCGCTGCGGCATCGCGGTGTCCACCCGGTTGGCGCCGACGATCGCGGCGGCGGCGGCGGCGGCGGTCTCGGTCTGCTCCGCAGCGTTGACGAGCGGCGGATAACGCCGCAGGTAGTCGAGCTTCGCGCTGCAGCCGTGGGTGGCGGCGAGCCCCTCGGCGACTTCGGTGAGGCGGCGCTCCAGGGTGTCGCGCACCTCGGCGCTGTAGCTGCGCGCGGTGCCGCGCACCACCACCTCGGAGGGGATGATGTTGGGGGAGTTGGGATCCCCCGCCGCGATGTGTCCGATGCTCAGCACCGCGGGCTCGATGGCGGGAACGTTGCGCCCGATGATCCCCTGCGTCGCCAGCACGAAGGCGGCGGCGGGCTGGGTCGGGTCGGTGGCGAGGTGCGCGCCGGAGCCGCCGTGGCCCCCGGTGCCGGAGAAGGTGGCGGTCCAGGTGTCGCTCGCCGCCAGCATCGGCCCGGTGCGCAGGGCGAAGCGGCCGAGCTCCACTTCCGGCGCGTTGTGCATGCCGTAGACCGCGGCGAGGGGGAAGCGCTCCAGCAGTCCGTCCTCGATCATCACCCGCGCGCCGCCCAGGCCTTCCTCGGCGGGCTGGAAGATGAAGTGCACGGTCCCCGAGAAGTCCGGATTCTCCGCCAGATAGCGCGCCGCGCCGAGCAGCATCGCGGTGTGGCCGTCGTGGCCGCAGGCGTGCATCCTGCCCGGAACCTGGGAGGCATAGGGCAGGCCGGTCTTTTCGGTGATGAAGAGGGCGTCCATGTCGGCGCGCAGGCCGATCGCGCGGTTGCCGGGGTGCCGCCCCTGAAGCGTGCCGACGACGCCGGTCTTGGCGATGCCCTCGGCCACTTCGATGCCCCAGGCGCGCAGGCGCTCCGCCACCAGGGCGGCGGTGCGGGTCTCCTCGAAACCGGCTTCCGGATGGGCGTGGATGTCGCGGCGGATGGCGATCAGCTCTTCCTCGAAGGCGCGGATCGCCGCAAGAACGGTAGACGGCGGCGTGGGACTCACGATGTCATGCTCTCGGTTGTGAAAGGGGGGCTATCTTGGGACGCCAGGACCGCAGGCGCAAGGCGTTGCTCACCACGCTGACCGAGCTCATCGCCATCGCCGCGCCCGCAAGCGTGGGGTGCAGCAGGCCCAGCGCCGCCACCGGAATGCCGACGACGTTGTAGGCGAAGGCCCAGAACAGGTTCTGGCGGATGGTGCGCCGCGTCGCGTGCGCGATGTCGAAGGTGGCGGAAACCAGCCGCGGGTCCGGGCGCATCAGGGTGATGCCCGCGGTCTCCATCGCCACGTCGGTGCCGCCGCCCACCGCAATGCCCACGTCCGCCGCCGCGAGCGCCGGGGCGTCGTTGACGCCGTCGCCGATCACCGCCACCACGCGGCCCTGGGCGCGCAGGTCGGAAACGCGGTGCGCCTTGTCCTCCGGCCGCGCCGCGCCGGAGAAGTTGACGATGCCGAGGTCGCCCGCGATGCGCGCGGTGGCGGCGGGGCTGTCTCCGGAGAGCATCCAGGGGGTGAGGCCGCGCGCCTTCAGCGCCGCGATGGCGGTGGCGGATTCCGCCCGCGGCGTATCGGTCATGCCGATCGCGCCGAGCAGGGCGCCCTCCGCCGCAACCAGGGCGACGCTGCGCCCCTTCTCCTGCCATTGCCGCACCATGTCGGCCAGCGGCGCGGCGGAAACGCCCTCCCGCTCCAACAGGTCGGCGGTACCGATGACGATGCGGCGGCCCTCCACGGTGGCGGTGATCCCGGCGCCGCCGACGGCGCGGAAATCGGAAACCGGCGGCAGCGCCATGCCCGCCGCCTTGGCCAGCACCGCCTTGGCCAGCGGATGCTCGCTGCCCGCCTGCGCCGCGGCGGCCAGGCGCAGCATTTCGGTCTCGTCCGCCAGCGCATGCAGCGCCGTGACCTGCGGCCTGCCCTCGGTGAGGGTGCCGGTCTTGTCGAAGATCACCGTGTCCACCGCGTCGGCGCGCTCCAGCGTCTCGATGTCGCGGATCAGGATGCCCGCCTTCGCCGCCGCGCCGGTGCCCGCCACCAGAGCCGCGGGCGTGGCGAGGCCGAGCGCGCACGGGCAGGCGATGACGAGAACGGAAACCGCGGCGGTCACCGCATGGTCCAGCGGCGCGCCCGCCAGCAGCCAGGCGCAGAAGGCGAGGAACGCCACCCCCGCCACCACCGGCACGAACACCGCCGCCACCTTGTCCACCAGGCGCTGGATCGGCGCCTTGCCGCCCTGCGCCGCGGAAACCAGGGCGACGATGCGCGCAAGCGTGGTGTCCGCGCCGATCCGTGCGGCGGAAAGCCGCACCAGTCCGGAGCCGTTGATCGACCCGGCGGCCATGCGGTCGCCGAGCTGCTTTTCCACCGGCAGGCTTTCGCCGGTGAGCAGGGATTCGTCGGCCTCGGTCGCGCCGTCGGTCACGTCGCCGTCCACCGGCACGCGCTCGCCGGGCTTGACGATGACGACGTCGCCCACCGCAACCTCGGCCACCGGCACCCGCGCCTGTTCGCCGTTCCGCTCCACCAGCGCGTCCTCGGGCTTGAGCGCCATCAGCGCGCGGATCGCCGCGGTGGTGCCGCGCTTCGCCCGCTCCTCCAGCCACTTGCCGAACAGCACCAGGGTGACGATCAGGGCCGCCGCTTCGAAATAGAGATGC
>JBFWJB010000025.1:0-16603 GCA_050253435.1 Rhodospirillaceae bacterium | reverse complement strand
CGCTCGAGGCGATGATCTCCAGGCCATAGTGCACATGCCGCCGCATCTCCGCGGTCTCCGCGGCATCGAGCGGCCCCGGCTTCAGCAGGATATCGTCGCGCACCGCAATCTTGCCGACGTCGTGCAAAAGAGCCCCCTTGATCAGGCTGCGGATGCGCGGCGCCTCCAGCCCCATCTTCTCGGCAATGCGGATGGCGTACAGCGTGACGCGGAAATTGTGATCCTCGGTGTCGCTGTCGCGCTTGGCGATGGCGCAGCCCAGGGCCTTCAGCATGTCCAGATTGGCCTGCAACAGCCGCCGGTTCGAGCCGAGCAGGCTCGACTGCAGAAGCTGCAGCGTCGGATACATCAACAGCAGCGACGCCACCAGGGTCGCCACCACCGCCACCGCCACCGTCAGATAGATCGAATCCGCCGCATGCACGGTCTTGGGGGACGCGCGGAAAATCCCCTCGAACGCCCAGCCGCCCACGCCCAGCGGCTCCCGCACGAAGAAATACCGCGCTCCATCGGGGGTGTCCTCCTGGCAGGCCTCGCTCACTGCGCCGTTCTTCCCGATGCGGCAGCGCTCCAGGACCGATGCGACGCCGTCGAACGCCGGGGCGACCTCCACCGCGGCGACCGCACCCTTGCCGTCGACGATACGCTCCATGACGAAATGGTCGCGCGTATTCGTCGACAGATCGTTCAGCAGATGCGTTCCGCCGCCTTCCGGGGCGTCCCCGAAATGCCGCACCTGGGACAACGCGAAATCCCGCAGCAGTTCCCGACCCAGCGACACCTGGAAATGATTGACGATGAGAACCGCCGCACAGCACAGCGCCACGGCGAAAAAACCCAACGCGGCCAGCATCCTGCGGCTGCGCCGCGGCAGAAGCGCCGATATGTCTTCGTTCATGATGATCGTTCGCGCGGAAAGCCGGCGCGAATGCCTTCGGACAGCGGGAAGCAGCCTCCTCCGGGCTCTCCCGCCCTTATGAGGACCCACACGTTGGAGGAGCGAAAGACATAAGGCGTTCCCGTCCTCCGCGCCAGCCCGATCTTGCCGTCATCCCGGAATGATCGCGTCGAACACCGCCACGTAGTGGCAGCACGCCGCCGCCAGCACGAAGCCGTGCCAGATCGCATTCTGGAAGGAAAGCTTCCGCCACGCATAGAAGGCGACGCCGACGGTATAAAGCACGCCCCCGGCGATGAGGAACCCCAGCGCAAGGTCGGGCAGCGCGGCGAACAACGGCCCCGTCGCCACCAGGCCGACCCACCCCAGCGCCAGGTAGAGAACCATCGACAGCCGCGCCAGGCGGTGCGGCCAGAACACCTTGAGCGCCAGACCGAAGGCCGCCACCGACCACACCACGGCCAGCAGGCCATACCCCGCCCAGCCGCCGATGTTGACCAGGGTGAACGGCGTATAGGTGCCCGCGATCATCACATAGATCGCCGCATGGTCGCCGCGCCGCAAAATCTCCTTGCAGCGCGACTCCGGCGCAAGGTTGTACGCGGCGGAGAAGCCGAAGGTGCCGATCAGGCCGAGGCCGTAGACCGCCGCCGCGACCACCGGCAAGGCATCGCCCGCCGCGATCGCATAGCCCAGCAGAACCGCCGCCGCGGCAATCGCCATCGGCACGCCGAGAGCGTGGATGACGCCATCGGCCCAAATCTCGGAACGGGTGTAACAAGGTGTGGACATCGCGGCCGTGCCCCCCCAACGGCGGCCGCGGGCGACAAACCGGCGGCGCTTGCGGGGGAGCCTAGCACCGAACCCGCGGCAACGACAGATACCCCTGGGTGAAAGTCTTGCGGCGGTTTCGCCTCAGCGGCCCAGGTCCTTCTTCATGCGCAGATAATCGGCCTGGGAAATCTCGCCTTCCACATACCGCTTGCCCAGAAGCTCCAGCGCCGGGTCGCCGTCGCGCCGCCGCGCCGTGCGGCCGCGCACCATCACCACCACCACATAGACCACCAGCCCCCAGAACAGCAGGTGCGCGATCCCGTGAAACGCAAAAAACGGCCAGGACCAGTCGCCCTGTCCGCCCATCATCCAACCGCCATGGCCGCCGTAACCCCACATCGCATCCTCCATCTCAACGGGTCTTTCGATGCTTCCACCCTAACCCCGAGATGTCGCACGCCTGTGCCGGGAAACCCGGAAAATTGTCGCAAACCGTATCAGCCGGAACGCCGCGCCGGTCACCGGCGGTCTGGCGCGCCGCCGTGATAGGTGGCCGGCGTCTGCCCGGTCGCGGCCTTGAAAACGTGCGTCAAGTGGCTCTGAGTGCTGAACCCGCAGGCCGCGGCCACCTGCGACAAGGGCTCGCCGTCACGGATCATCGCCTTCGCGCGCTCGACGCGGCAGTGGGTGATCCAGACATGCGGCGAGACGCCGCAGCTCGCGCGGAAGGCGCGCTGCAAATGGAATTCGCTGAGTTGGACGAGTTGGCCGAGATCTCGCAGCCGCACCGTCCGGTCGAGATTCGCGTCGATGAACTCCAGGACCATCCGCAGCTTGCGCGGCGAGAGCCCGCCGGTGAGGCCCGCGTGCTGCCGCCCGCAATAGCGCGGACTCGCAAAGACCGCGCCGACCAGTTCGGACATCGCGCCCTCCGCCCGCAGCGGATTTCCGTTCCGCACGGCGGACGCAAGCTCATGAAACGGCGCGCTCAGTTCCGGCGCATCGGCATAGGTGAGGTCGGGGATATCCAGGAGGCGCGCATCCCGGTCGCAGGTCTCGGAAAACGCGCGGCGCAGTTCGTCGTCCGGCATGTACAGGTGCACGAAGCTGAACGGCGTGCGGATATCCCACTGCGAAGACTGCCCGTGCGGCATGATGCACACCGCACCCGGCCAGCCGGTGGAAGGCGTGCCGTCCACCCGCCGCGTTCCGGTGCCGCCGCGGAGGTAGCAACTGAAGGTGTGGCCGTCCGGCGTATCATAGGTGATGCGGTCGTCGCGGTTGCACCAGATCGCCGCCGCGCGCCCGAAGCCCAGGTCAAGCCGCCCCAGCAGCCGCGCGTGCGGCGAGGCGGAGAGGAAACTGGAAATCGGCTTCACGAGGGCGGACATCCCAGACATCCGAAACGGGATCACGGCGCTCACTTTAGGGCCAAACCCTCACGCGGCAAACCGTCCTGCGCGGCGATGCGCGCGTTCACCGCAAGATCGTGCAAACCGGAAGGCGCGTCCGCGGGTATAGGAAAGAGCATTCTCCATGCGGGGTGTCTCACATGCACGCGCTTCTCTTCGCCGCGACCGTCCTGATCTGGGGGACCACCTGGATCGCCATCGCCCTCCAGGTGGGGCCGGTGCCGGTCCTCGTCTCGATCTTCTACCGCTTCGGCACGGCGGCGGTGCTGTTCCTCGCCGTCCTCGCGCTGATGGGACGGCTCAAGACGCCCGCGCGCCGCCACCAGCCGTGGATCGCCGGGCAGGCGCTGTGCCTGTTCTGCCTCAACTTCATCTGCTTCTATACCGCCGCGGCGTATGTGCCTTCCGGGCTGATCGCGGTGATCTTTTCGCTCTCCACGGTGTTCAATACGGTCAATGCGCGGCTGTTCTGGAGCGATCCGATCCGTCCGCGCACCTTGCTCGCCGCCGCACTCGGCGTTGCCGGCCTGATGCTCCTGTTCGGGCCGGAAATCGCCCATTCCCACGCCGCGGGCACCCTGAAAGGCGCCGGGCTCGCGGCGCTCGGCACGCTGTTCTTTTCGTTCGGCAACATGATCTCGCGGCGCAACAGCGCGGCTGGCGTTTCCCCGGTCATCGCCAACGCCTGGGGCATGGCCTACGGCGCGGCGGCGCTGCTCGCGCTCATCGCCGCGACCGGAACGCCCATCGTCCCGCCGAGCGGCGGCGTCTACCTCGGCGCCATGCTCTATCTCGCGGTGTTCGGCTCGATCGCCGGGTTCACCTGCTATCTCACCCTCGTCGCGCGGGTCGGTTCATCCCGCGCCGCCTACGCCACCGTGCTGTTCCCCGTCGTCGCGCTGGCGATTTCCAGCATCTACGAGGATTACCGCTGGCACTGGCCCGGCATCCTCGGCCTCGCGCTTACCTTGCTCGGCAACCTCGTGATGTTCGCCCCGCCCGGCATCCTCCGGCGGATCACAGCCACTTAGCCATCACCACGCGCGGCGCAACCTCGAAGCCCTGTCGCTCGTAGAACGCCACCACCTGGGTGTTGGTCTCCCGCACCAGCAGTTGCGCCTTCACCACGCCGCGCTGCCGCAGCCAATCCTCCGCCGCCGCCACCATGCGCCGCCCGTACCCCAGGCCGCGGCATTCCGGATCGGCGGCGACGTAATAGAGCCAGCCGCGGTGCCCATCATGCCCCACCAGCACGCTCGCCCGCACCCGCCCGCCGTCATCCACCCCCACCAGAACCCCGGAACACGCCCCCGCCAGGGCGAAGCGGAAATCCACCCCAGGGTCGTTGTAGGCCACCACCAACCCGCAGGCGCGCCACAACGCCACCACCGCCGCCTCATCCTCCGCCTCGGCACTCCGCACGCTCAACGCCATGACAACACCCTCCGCCCGGCCAAAAAATCACCCTAGCCGACGCATTGCCCCGAAACCGCGTGAACTTACGATGAAGACATAAAAAACGCGGGCCCCGCCCGCACCCGCCGGGGTCGCGGACCCCGGACCCCATAACTCTTGCCTCACTCATCAACTCCTCTCATGCCCCACCCGTAGCAGCTTCGCGTTCTCGGCCTCAGCGTCACCTTAGATAGTGCCAGCCACGATGCAATCCCTCTAATCATTTGGATTTTTTGAATAAATTCTGACTCCTGACACAACCAGATAACAGCCCGTCCATCACATCGCACAACAGGTAGCTCAGGATTTTATTCAAATAGGATACATCATGGATTAAGATCATTTTTTTAATATGATAAAAATCCATATTTCACATTGACTTTCATATAGCACAAACCAAAATTTTTGGCTATCTTCCTTGAATAGCACTCTATATAAGTTAGTGCCAACTGGATAAGAGAAGCAACCAATGGATACGCAGGACACATTCCTTCGGGCCATCTTAGCCACGATCGCGAGACAGACATTTTCGCCCAACAAAATTCTCGAGATTCTGGGCTCATCCGCTGGCGAAAAGCAGTATCGCGCTTTCAATCTTTGTGATGGAAGCAGAACACAAGCCGACATCGTGAAAGAACTCAGTCTCGATTCAAGCAATTTCAGTAAGACGCTCAATCGGTGGATAGACGAGGGCATCGTGATCCGTATTGGGGAAAAGCGGGACGCTCGCCCTCTGCACGTCTACCCGCTTCCCGAGACGCTCATCAGAAAAGGAGGTACGAAATGAGCTCGCCGGATCCCTTAGCCACCTTAAATGAGAAAATGGACATCTTAATAAAAATCCAAGCTGCGCTCGCGGTTAAAGGTATGTCCACGCAACGCGAGAAGATCGTGTTTCTATATGGTGCGGGCTTAGGGCCGAGCTTCATTGCTAGCCTGCTTGGGACGACACCTAAGACCGTAAGCGTCGCAATGGCTAAACACAAGAAGGCCGCGTCAGCAAAGGAAGCAACCAGCGATGAGTGATGTAAACCATCAAGAGCTCATGGAAGTTCTGCGTACTCTCCTGAAAATTCAGTCGCTGTCAGCGGTTCGCGACTTTCCGACCAAGAGGGAGAAGATTCTCTTTCTCTCCGAGGCTGGGTTAAGTCGAGCGGAAATCTCACTGATCGTTGGCTCGTCTAGTAGTTCGATCAGTCAAGTTATCTATGACGCCAAGAAAAAGAGTGCGAAGGAGGCATCAGATGGCCAAAGAGACAAATGACGTTATGGGGGAATTACGCTCACTTAAAATGCTTATGATCCTCCAGTTGCTACATCAGGGCATCAAGCAAGGACAGATTGCGGCGATACTGGGTATCAGTGAAGCGACGATGAGCCGAATGCTGCCGAAAGGCATCGCTAAAAGCGTAGCGAAGAGCGGTGCCACGTCCCTCATGGAAGGAATCGAATGATGGAGGATATACTCAAAAAAATATTATCTGAACTCGAGATGATCCGGAAGATCAAGATGATCGAGCTTATGGAGCATGGCTATTCGCAAGCAAAATTAGGCACTGCTCTTGGCGTCAGCCAAGCGACCGTCAGCCGCATGATGGCAGGGAAAAAGTCAACAACCGGCAAGGCATCACAGAGAGCAAATGACGATGAATAGCCAAGTACCCATAATAAATATCTCTGGAGATCATGAAGAAACGATCCTCAGATTGGCCCGGCATCTTGGCCGGGACAAAAATCGCCGCTCTGTATTTAATTTAATTTATGGCAGGGGGTCCAAGCCTCGCTCGAAAAAGCAGATTGCTGATTCCTTGGGGGTAACAGGCAACGCACAGGTGATCCAGAATGCACTCGATGAATTAGCAAAGCACCATCTGATAGTTCGCATAAAGAATGAGGGACAGGTCAAGGACGGAAGTCGTTGGATTTACGAGAAGGACTCTTCGGTTCGGGCAAACCGTAGCGCTATCCTAAAATTTGCAGACAATCCGGATGCTGCAAAGAAAGTTGCAACGAAGCGCCGTCCAGCGATAGAGACGAACTTATCATTCGTCAAACCGACAAAAAGAACGGCTAGACCGCGAGGCAGCAGACCTCGCCGAGGAGGAAAACAAGCCCGGTTAAAAATCGCCCTATTGGTCACAAACCCCGATAGTAGGGCGTCAATACAAACGGGCATAGAAGCGCGTTATATCGACGAAGGCATACGCCTTGAAAGCAAAGCAGGTGAAGTCGAACTGAAGATTATCCCCGCACCGACGCTCAACACGCTGATCGACACGCTAAACTCATATCATCCTGATATTATTCATTTTTCCGGCCATGGCGGCGGTCAGGCCTTGCTGTTTGACAATGAAAGAGCCGGGGATGACGGTGGAACGGCGCTAGACTTTGATATGATTGCTCGGGTTATTGGTGCGACAAGCATCGCCCCGAAGCTACTCGTCCTTGCCGCCTGCGACACAGCAGATGGTGCCGACCGATTTCTCGATACAGTCCCCGTTGTAATAGCGATGGCAGATACAATCGACGATGAGGCGGCGTGTGAATTTTCTGGGCGATTCTATCGATCACTCAGCGCTGGTGCGACCATTGCCCATTCGCTAGACCAAGCGAAACTCATATTGGAAAGTAAGGGATACGAAGACGCGAATCTGCCGTCGCTTGTGGTGCGAGACGCTAAGGTCTCTCAACACGCGTTTCTTTAACCGCACACAACCCTTTTGGCTGCCTGCGATTAAAAGGGAGCTATGGTCGCCCCGGCTAAAACGATCGATATGGACACTTACCCATTTCGCGCGAAGCGCAATAGAATCCGCCGAAAAACGGCAGGGCGTTTCCGGTTGGAGGTGCGGTATGACTTATGGGGGTCGAGGGGACCGAGTCCCCTCGCGGGTGCGGGCAGGGCCCGCGCGTTTTTCACTTCCCCAGCGGGCGCGATGCGCCCGCTTTGTTTATGGGAGGGTCACACCAGGCCGTCCACCCGCTCCTTGTCGAAGATGCGGCGGCAATAGCTGTGGGAGGTATAGAGCGCGGCGACCGGGTTGTGGGCGAGGACGCGGTCTTTCGCCACCAGCACGGTGACCGGGGCTTCGGAGTGGCGGATGAACAGGCTGTCGTGGCCGACGCACAGGCCGACGGCGACGTTGAGGTCGGTTTTCCGTTCGTTGAGCAGCAGCGCCTGGAGGATGGGGTTGCAGCAGGATTCGTCGAGGCCGGGTTTGACCTTGATCTCGTCGGGGATGCCGATGTCGAGTTTATCGATGGAGCCGACCTTGCACAGTACCACGTAGGTATCCATGCCGCCCATTTGCAGGAACTTGGCGAAGGTGCGGGATTCCTCGATCAGGCCGATACAGGTGGCGATACCGATTTTCTTCGCGCCGATGCGGCGGGCGAAGACCAGGGTTTCCTCGACGCGGGTGAGCTTGCCGTAGTAGGTGCCTTCGATCTCGGCGGCGGCGCGGGCCATTTTGCCGTCGAGTTCGTCGCCGCGGTAGGTTTCCAGCATCTGGGCGCGGAGTTCGGGGTCCAGCGCCTCGGTGAGGCAGAACTTGGGATAGCTCTTGTCGTGGCGATAGCAGTTGAGCTGGCGGCAGTCGCCGCAGCTGAGTTCGTGGTCTTCAGCCATGTCGGTCTCCTCGGCGGTAGGTGTCCCCGCCGAGGACTATAGCGCAAAATCGCGCCCCAGGTGGTCCGACCACCTGGGTTTTTTTGCGGATTTTTACACGTCGAGGGGTTTGATCCCCCAGATTTCCTTCGCGTACTCGTGGATGGTGCGGTCGGAGGAGAACTTGCCCATGTTGGCGACGTTAAGGATGGCGCGCTTCGTCCACTCCGCGCGGTCCTGATAGACCCTGTCCACCTCCTCCTGGCAGGCCACGTAGTCGGCATAGTCGGCGAGCAGCAGGAAGTGGTCGCCGCCGCGCAGCAGGCTGTCGATCAGGGGCTTGTAGCGCACCGGGTCGTTGGGCGAGAAGTAGCCGTTGCGCACCATGTCCAGCGTGCGGCGCAGTTCCTCGTTGGCGTTGTAGTATTCCCACGGGTCGTAGCCGCCGGCGCGCAGTTCCTTCGCCTCTGTCGTATCGAGGCCGAAGATGAAGATGTTGTCGGCCCCCACCTCGTCGTGGATTTCGATATTGGCGCCGTCCATGGTGCCGATGGTGAGCGCGCCGTTGAGGGCGAACTTCATGTTGCCGGTGCCCGAGGCCTCGGTGCCCGCCGTCGAGATCTGCTCCGAGAGTTCGGAACCGGGGATGATCGTCTCGGCGCTGGAGACCTTATAGTCGGGGATGAACGCCACCTTGAGCATGTCGCGGGTGGCGCGGTCGTGGTTGACGGTTTCCGCCACGTCGAGCACCAGGCGGATGATCAGCTTCGCCATGTCGTAACCCGGCGCGGCCTTGCCCGCGAAGATCACGGTGCGCGGCACGGCGACGCTTTTCGGGTCGTCCTTGAGGCGGTTGTAGCGGGAGATCACCTGCAGCACGTTGAGGAGCTGGCGCTTGTATTCGTGGAAGCGCTTGACCTGGGTGTCGAACAGGCTTTCCGGGTTCACCTCGATATGGCAGGAGGAGGAGATGAGCTTCGCCAGGCGCTGTTTGTTGGCGAGCTTGATCTCCTGGAAGCGTTTCTGGAAGAAGCTGTCTTCCGCCATCGGCGCGAGTTTGCGCAGGCGGTCGAGGTCCTTTTCCCAGCCCTTGCCGATCGCCTCGGTAATCAGGGCGGAAAGCTCGGAGTTGGACTGTTTGAGCCAGCGGCGCGGGGTGATGCCGTTGGTCATGTTGACGAACTTCTCCGGCCAGATGCGGGCGAAATCGGCGAACAGGCCCTCGCGCAGAAGCTGGGTGTGCAGGGCGGCGACGCCGTTGACCTTGTGGCTGCCGACCACCGCGAGGTGCGCCATGCGGATGCGGCGGGTGGCGTCGTCCACCAGCGAGACGCGGGCGAGAATGCCCGGATCGCCGGGGAAGGTGCGCCGCACCTCGCGCAGGAACAGGTCGTTGATCTGGTAGATGATCTCGAGGTGGCGCGGCAGGATCGCCTGGATCATGTCGATCGGCCAGGTTTCCAGCGCCTCGGGCAGGAGGGTGTGGTTGGTATAGGCGAAGGTCTTGCGGGTGACCGCCCAGGCCGCATCGAAGCTCATCCCGTGGTCGTCCATCAACAGGCGCATCAGCTCCGCCACCGCCATCGCCGGGTGGGTATCGTTGAGCTGGATCGCCACCTTCTCGGCGAAGCGGGAGAAATCGTCGTGGGTGCGCTGGTAGCGGTGCAGGATGTCCTGCAGCGAGGCGGAAACGAAGAAGTATTCCTGCTTCAGGCGCAGTTCCTGGCCGTCCTGGCTCTTGTCGTTGGGATAGAGCACCTTGGACAGGGTTTCCGAGAGGGTCTTGCTGCGCACCGCCTCGACGTAGTTGCCCTGATTGAAGTATTGCAGGTCGAACTCGCGGGTGGAGCGGGCGGACCACAGGCGCAGGTTGCCCACGGTTTCGGTGTCGTAGCCGGAAACCGGGGAGTCGAAGGCCATCGCCATCACCTCTTCCGCATCCACCCACTGGCAGATGTCCTCGCCGTTGGCGTTGCGGAAGCAGAGGTTGCGCCCGCCGAGGCGCACCTTGTAGAGCACCGAGGGGCGGGCCACCTCCCACGGGTTGCCGTAGCGCAGCCAGTTTTCCGGCTGTTCGATCTGCTGGCCCTCTTCGATGCGCTGGGTGAACATGCCGTATTCGTAGCGGATGCCGTAGCCGACGCCCGGATAGTCGTGGGTGAACAGGCTGTCGAGGAAGCACGCGGCAAGCCGCCCGAGGCCGCCGTTGCCGAGCGCCGCATCGTATTCGAAGCTCTGCACCTCATCGAAATCGAGGCCGAGGTCGTCGAGGGTGCGCAGGGTCACGTCCATCACGCCCAAGTCGATCAGCACCTTCTTCAGCGAACGGCCAATCAGGTATTCCATGGAGAGGTAGTAGAAGACCTTCTTGTCCTGGGCGTAGCTCTGCCCCGAGGTGCGGACGTTGCGCTCCGACAGCACGAAGCGCAGCAGGTGCGCCAGCGCCAGGAACCAGTCGCGCAGCTCCGCGCCGTCGGGGGAACGCCCGACCGACTGGATCATCGAGCGCATCAGCGCCCTCTTCAGGGTTTCGGTGTCCTTGAACACGTTGAACAGGCGGTCCTTCGGATCGTCAACGACCTGCATTCTGATGGACATGTCGGCTCCTACGTCTTGGACTTCAGCACCATCTCGTAAATCTCGCGGTAGCGCACCGCGGCGGCGCGCCAGGAGAAATCCTTCTCCATGCCGCGGGTCTGCACCTCGCGCCACGCGGCCGGGCGGTCGTAGAGGCCGCGCGCCCGCGACAACGCGGCGAGCAGGTCGGCCGCGCCCTCGCCGTCGAAGACGAAGCCGGTGCCGGCCGGGCTTTCCGCCACGTCGGCGACGCTGTCGGCCAGGCCTCCGGTGCGGCGCACCACCGGTAGCGTACCATAGCGCAGGGCGTACATCTGCGTCAGGCCGCAGGGTTCGAAGCGCGACGGCACGGCAAACACGTCGGCCCCCGCCTCGATGGCGTGGGCGAAGGCCTCGTCATAGCCGATATGGGCAGCGACGCGGCCGGGGAAAACCTCCGCCGCCTCGCGGCAGCGACGTTCCAGGTCGGCGTCGCCCGAACCCTGGATCACCACCTGGAAGCCCATGTCGAGAATCCCCGGCAGCGCCTCGAGCACGATGTCGATGCCCTTCTGCCAGACCAGGCGGCCGAGCAGGCCCAAGAGCGGCGCCGTGGGGTCGGGCTCGAGGCCGGAGGCGGCCTGCAGCGCCGCCTTGCACGCCGCCTTGCCGGAAACGTCCGCCGCCGAATAGGGCGCGGCGATCAGGGGGTCGGTTTCCGGGCTCCAGATGTCGTGGTCGATGCCGTTGAGGATGCCGCGCAGGCGCGAACTCCGCGCCGCCACCACGCCGTCGAGGTTGCAGCCGTAGAGCGGCGTCTGGATCTCCCGCGCATAGGTGGGGCTCACCGTGCTGAGGTAGTCGGCGAACACCAGCCCCGCCTTGAGGAAGCTGACGTTGCCGTAGAATTCCATGCCGTCCATGGTGGCGAAGGCCGGATTTACCGCCACCTCGGACAGCACCTCCATGCCGAACACCCCCTGGTAATGCAGGTTGTGGATGGTGAACACGCAGCCCGGCACGCGGCCGCCCCACTGCCTCAGGTACACCGGGATGAGGCCGGTCTGCCAGTCGTGGGCGTGCACGATGTCGGGCCGCCAGCCCATCAGCCCGCCGCCCACGCCGATCAGCGCGGCGGCGCGGGAAAGCAGGGCGAAGCGGCGGAAGTTGTCGCCCCAGTCGCGGCCCTGAGGGTCGAGGTAGGGGCCGCCGGGGCGGGCGAAGGCGTCGGGGCAGTCGAGCAGCAGCACGTCGAGCGTGCTGTCGGGCATGCGCGCCGGAATCAGGCGCGCCGGGCCATAACCGAAGGCGTCGCCGAGGTCGAGCGGCGGCTTCGGATCGGTCACGCGGGCCATCGCCTCGGGATACCCCGGCAGCAGCACCCGCACCTCGTCGCCCAGGGAGCGGAAAGCCTTCGGCAAGGCGCCGACAACGTCGGCAAGCCCCCCGGTCTTGACCAGCGGGAAGACTTCCCCGGCGACAAACAAAATACGCATTTGGTGAGTGATCCCGGCTCTCGATCCCGGAGTCGACTATGGCACAGGCAGATGCCGGGCAGTAGTGCAAACCGCACCCGAAGACATCGCGCAGGCTTTCTTGAAGATGCGATGACCGGAGGTTTCGCCCTCGGTTTTACCTTTGCGCCGCACCCGCGTTGGCATAACCTGAGGGTGAACCACAGGGGGAGGAATTGGCGATGAATGCGAGCCCGTACGATCTCAACACCTCCTTGAAAAACACCCTCGCCCTGGTCCTGGCGGGCGGACGCGGCAGCCGCCTGATGGACCTCACCGACAGCTTGGCCAAGCCCGCCATCCCGTTCGCCGGGAAGTTCCGGATCATCGATTTCCCGCTGTCCAACTGCATCCACTCCGGCATCCGCAAGGTCGCGGTGCCCACCCAGTACCGCTCGCACCAGCTGATCCAGCACGTGCAGCGCGGCTGGGGCTTCCTCAAGTCCGAACTGCAGGAATTCATCGAGATCTGGCCCGCGCAACAGCAGACCGCGGATGAAAGCTGGTACCGCGGCACCGCGGACGCGGTGTACCAGAACCTCGATTTCATCCGCACCATCGCCCCCACCTACATCCTCGTGCTCGCCGGGGACCACGTCTACAAGCAGGACTATTCGATGATGCTGGCGCAGCACATCGAGCGCCATGCCGAGGCGACGGTGGGCTGCGTCGAGGTGCCGCTGGACCGCGCCTCGGGCTTCGGCGTGGTCAAGGTGGACGAGAACGACCAGATCATCGAGTTCATGGAGAAGCCCGCGCACCCCGCGCCGATCCCCGGCAAGCCGGACCTCGCCTTCGCCAGCATGGGCATCTACATCTTCAACACCGACTTCCTGTTCGCGCAGCTCATCCGCGACGCCGGAACGCAGGGCTCCAGCCGCGACTTCGGCAAGGACATGCTGCCCAACCTGGTCGGCCGTTCGCGCCTCTTCGCGCACCGCTTCGCCGACAGCTGCGTGCGCAGCGCGGAAGAGATCGAACCCTACTGGCGCGACGTCGGCACCGTGGACGCCTACTGGGAGGCCAACATCGACCTCACCTCGGTGACCCCCGCGCTCGACCTCTACGACCCCGACTGGCCGATCTGGACGACGCAGGAGCAAAGGCCCCCGGCGAAGTTCGTGTTCGACGACGACGACCGCCGCGGCGTGGCGCTCGATTCCGTGGTCGGCGCCGGGTGCATCGTCTCCGGCGGCCTGGTGCGGCGCTCGCTGCTCTCCAACAACGTACGGGTGAATTCCCACTCGGTGGTGGAGAACACGGTGATCCTGCCCAACTGCGACGTCGGCCGCCACGCGCGGATCAACCGCGCGATCATCGCGCAGGACACGCGCATCCCGTCCGGCCTCGTCATCGGCGAAGACCCGGAGCTGGACGCCAAGCGCTTCTACCGCTCCGAGGGCGGCGTCATCCTGGTCACCGCCGCGATGATCGAAGAGTTGTCATAACCTGTTCGTAGCGTAAGGATTCCGTTCGTCATCATGGCCATGCTTACCGCCCGCAATACCGAAGCCCACTGGTTCGTCATCACGCATGAAGACTCCCAAAAAACCGTCATGACCGACCCGCCCATCGGGCATGGCGGGGAAGGCGCGTCGTTTCCCCCCGTCGACCTTGCCGTTGCGGCCCTCCTGTCCTGCACCGGAACGGTCATCATGATCAAGGCGGCATCCCTCCACCTCGACACCTACGGCATGTCCATGTCCGCCGACTACACCATGGCGGAGGCACCGACCCGCATCGCCGCCTGCGACATGCGCATCGCCATCCCCGGCCACCCCGACGCCCGGCAGAAACGCTCCCTGATGCTGGCGACCAAGGCCTGTCCGGTGCGCAACAGCCTGCATCCGGATATCGCCATCTCCATCACCTTCGCCTGGGCCGACGGCACCACCGACATCATGGCGGAATAGTGCGCTACAACGCCTCCGCCACTTCGCGGAAGCCACGCATCGAGCAGAACGCCTTGCCGCACATGGTGCAGGCGTGGGAATCCTCCGCCGCGCCGCGGTAGGCCGAAGCCGTCGCCGGGTCCAGCGACAGCGCGATCTGATCCTCCCAGCGGAAGTCGAAGCGCGCGCGGGAAAGCGCATCGTCGCGCGCCCGCGCCGCCGGGTGCCCCTTGGCGAGGTCGGCGGCGTGCGCGGCGACCTTGAACGCGGTCACGCCCATGCGCACGTCGTCGCGGTCCGGCAGGGCGAGGTGCTCCTTCGGCGTCACCACGCACAGCATCGCGGTGCCCATCGCCGCGATCATCGCGCCACCGATCGCCCCGGTGATGTGGTCGAAGCCGGGGGCGGAATCCGTCACCAGCGGCCCCAGGGTGTAGAGCGGCGCCTCGCCGCAGAACTCCGCATGGCGCGCCATGTTCTCCGCGACCTTGTGCAACGGCACGTGGCCCGGCCCCTCGATCATCGTTTGCACGTCGTGCGTCCCGGCGATGCGCGCGAGCTCGCCCAGGGTGGCGAGCTCGGCGAACTGCGCCGCGTCGTTGGCGTCGGCGGTGCAACCGGGGCGCAGCCCGTCGCCCAGCGAGACCGCCACGTCGCAGGAGGCGAGAATGCCGCAGATATCCGCAAAACGCGTATAGAGGAAGTTCTCCGCATCGTGGGCGGCGCACCAGCGCGCCATGATCGCGCCGCCGCGGCTGACGATGCCGGTGACGCGCCCCAGGGCGAGCGGCACGTGCGCGCGGCGCAGCCCGGCGTGAATGGTCACGTAGTCCACCCCCTGCCGCGCATGGTCGAAGAGGGTTTCGGCGAAGATCTCCCAGGAGAGGTCCTCCGCCTTCCCTCCGGCGCGCACCAGCGCCTCGTAAAGCGGCACCGTGCCCACCGGCACCGGCGACCCGCGCACGATCGCTTCCCGCGTGCTCATGATCTCCGCGCCGGTGGAAAGGTCCATCACCGTGTCCGCGCCCCAGGCCACGGCGTCGCGCATCTTCTCCACCTCGCGCGCCGGGTCGGATGCAACGCCCGAGGTGCCGATGTTGGCGTTGACCTTGACCCGGAAGGCGCGGCCGATCGCCATCGGCTCCATCTCCGGATGATGAATGTTGGCGGGGATGATCGCCGCGCCGCGCGCCACCTCGTCGCGCACGAACTCCGGCGTCACGCCTTCGCCTTCGGGGCAGCCCAGGCTCTCGCGGATCGCCACGAACTCCATCTCCGGGGTGATCTCGCCCGCGCGCGCCCGGGCGAGCTGGGTGCGCACGCCGCCCTTCCGCGCGGCGAGCCAGGACCGCGGCGCGGCCCCGCCACCCACGGTGTCGTAAAGCCGCAGCGCCGCCTCGCCCTCGGGCGTCACCTCGCGGAACGGCACCGCGACCTCGGGGAACAGGGTGCCGCGGAGGTGCCCCCGGCGGCAGCCGGCGACCGGGCAGAAATCGGATTCGGTGGACATGGAACAGGTCTCCTCGCGCCAACGGAAAAGACCCGGGAGCGAGGCAAGGGGGGCGACGGCAAGAAAGACCCGGCGCACGATCCCATCCCTTCGCCGGTATGACCCGGATCAGGTTCAAAGGGTCACCGCGCCGCGTGCGCCGTCGGTATCTCAGTCCCCTGCCGGGACCCCCCTTGGGTTCGCCGCCCAGGGTGGCGGCAAGCCGACGTCCTGTCAAACCGAAACCGGCGGTTCTTCGGAAACCCCTGGACGCGACCGCCCGGCGCATGCTTTCCTGCGTGTAGGATTTGGACTACATGACGGTATGCTTGTGCATACGATTGCGGTCCCATACCCCATAACAAGCCCGAACCGGAAGGCCTTGGCTATGTCAGAGACACGCTTTTCCGTCACCGCCGTGGTCGAAAACGCCGAGAGAGACGGCTTCGTGTCGGAGCACGGCCTCTCCCTGTGGATCGAGACTCCCCACGGCCCCATCCTGTTCGACAGCGGACAGGGCAAGGCCCTGATCCCCAACGCCGAACGCCTCAACGTCGACCTCGCGCAGGCCCACTTCCTGGTGTTGAGCCACGGCCACTACGACCATACCGGCGCAGTCGATCAGGTGCTGGCGAAGAACGACTCCCTGATGCTGGTGCACCACCCGGACATCTTCACCACCCGCTACAGCATCCGCCCCGGCGAGGCGCCGCGCAACATCTCCATCCCGCCCGCCATCGCCGCCGCGATCCGCGCCCTGCCGCCGCAGCGCATCTGCGCCAGCCGCGGCCCGGTGGAACTGGTCCCCGACGTCGGCACCACCGGCGAGGTGCCGCGCGCCAATACCTTCGAGGACGTGGGCGGCCCCTTCTTCCTCGACACCGGGAGCAAGACCGCCGACTCCATCCCCGACGACCAGTCGATCTGGATCCTCACCCCCCAGGGCCTGGTGGTGATCTGCGGTTGCGCCCACTCCGGCGTGGTCAACACCGTGCACCAGGCGCGG
>JBFWJB010000024.1:0-16648 GCA_050253435.1 Rhodospirillaceae bacterium | reverse complement strand
TGCCTATTCTCGGTCCGCTGGAAAACGCGGACATGGTCGGACTGGACCTCACTCAGGCCATTCACGACTACATCCTGCCCGCTCTTTGCGACAGCCATAAGACCTCGCCCGTGGTGACCGACAAGGTCGCCGCCGGCGAACTCGGCTTCAAAACCGGAAAGGGTCTGCAGGACTGGCCGGCCGACAGGCAGCAGGAATCCCGCAACGCCTTGCGCGACTACCTGCTGGACGTAGCGGAAAAACAAGCAAAATCCGGCAAATAAATACCGGAAAAACAACAGAGGACAGGCTGTCCATCCGCTTTTCTTAACGTTAAAGGAGGAACAAACATGTTGTGGAGTCTCTCCAAGCGTTTTCAGTTCGCCGCAGACAGAATCATCCCCGAATCGTTCGTCTTCTGCATTATTTTGACCTTGATCGCTTTCGTTCTCGGACTCGCCGTGCACGGCGGCGGCCCCCTGGTCTTGATCGACGGCTGGTACAACGGCCTCTGGAAAATGATCGCTTTCGCCTTCCAGATGTCGTTCATGGTCGTCACCTGCGCCGCCGCGGCCAAGTCTCCGGCCGTGGCCCGCGGCCTCGCCTCGGTCGCCCGCATGGCCAAGACCCCGGCCATGGCCTATATCGTGCTGCTGGTCTTCGGCGCGGTGTCCTCCCTGATCAACTGGGCGTTCTCCACCATCCTCACGCCGATCCTGGCGATGTACCTCTCGCGCAACGTCAAGGGGCTGCACTTCCCCTTCATGATCGCGGCGGGCTACAGCATGATGATCCTGGGCCAGACCTGGTGCCCGAGCGCCAGCATCTATGCCCTCTCCGCCTCCTCCGGGCACTTCCTGGCCGGGAAGATCGGGGTGATCACGCAGGACGTCTCCGTCTACAACCCGGTGAACACCATCATGTTCTTCGGGACCTTCCTGCTCATCCTGCTGCTGTGCATCTTCACCCGTCCGCCGCAGGACGAGGTGATCGAATACCAGGGCGACATCACCAGCGGCGCTTCCGATGTCGAAGAGGACACGGAGAAGACCTTCGCCGGCTTCATGAACCGCAGCCGCGCGCTGATGTGGATCATCGGGCTGACCGGCCTGACCCTGATCGTCCGTTCCTTCCTGAACAAGGGCATCCTGCCGTCCCTGAACTTCAACTTCGTCATCTTCATGTTCCTGACCCTGAACTGTTTCCTCTACAGTTCTCCCAGCAAGTTCCTCGGCGCATACCGCGACAGCATGCGGTCCGCCACCGACGTGATGATCCAGTTCCCCTTCTACGGCGGAATCATGGGCATGATGACGGCCTCCGGCCTGGACAAGGCGATCTCCAACATGCTGGCCACCTTCGGCACGGCCGACAGCTTCTACACCCTGTCCTTCCTCAGCGCGGCCCTGCTCAACCTGTTCATCCCCTCCCAGGGCGGTCAGTGGATCGTTCAGGGCGGCATTCTCACCGACGCCGCCCAGCAGCTCGGGGCGCACATTCCGTATGTGATGAACGCCTTCGTCGCCGGCGACGAGGTGACCAACCTGCTGCAGCCGCTCTACCTCATTCCGGCGCTTGCCCTCGTCGGCATGAAGCTGAAGGAAGCCTGGGGCATCTGCGCGTTCCTGTGCGTCTTCTGGCTCGGCTTTATGAGCATCGGTTTCTATGTCTTGCCTAAGATCTTTCTGCCCTGATAGTCTTTCCCGATAGGTCGTCCGTTCCGGTTAACCGCCGGAACGGACAGTGTTTTGTTTTCACCGTCTCCATCGTCCGAACGCGTTCGCAAGATCCCGGCGGAACAGCCCGATGCCCTGTCCGACCCTTGCAGAATTGACCATGGAACTGTTGCCGCCCGGCGTTCTGCCGGGCCTCCACATGGCGCTGGTGGATGACGACGGCCGAATCCTCGACATCCATACCATCGCGTCGGACGACCCGGGTCAGACCTCCCTGCCGGGAAAGATTCCGCACCTCGCCGAATTGCGCAAACTGATGGCGGCGGCCAAGGGCAACCATTCCGGCCCCGTCTTCTGTTCAGAGGGCTGCTGCATGGCGATCCCCCTGGCTGCGCACGGGCCGCAGCTTTCGCGCACGCCGTTGTCCCCGTGCGGCAAGACCGGCCTGACCATGGACAAGGGGTTCATGGCCGCCTCGCCGATGCGCGAGGACTGGCCCTCCGCCACCGCCGCCCTGGCGCAGGTGGTGCTGGCGTCTCTCAGCCGCGAATTGGCCAACCGCATCCGCATGGAGGAAATGCGGGAGAGGGACCGGTTTTCGGAAAGCATCGTCAGCTCCATGTCGTCCGGGTTCATCGTCCTGCTGCCGGACCTCACCGTCACCCACGCCAACCCGCCCGCGGCGAAGATTCTGCACACCACCGAAAAGAAGCTCGTCGGTCACAAGCTGACGGAGTTCATCTTTTCGGACCTCAAGGTGCGCAAGGTGTTCCAGACCGGCAAGCCCCTGATCGACGAGGAAGTGTTCATCAAGCTGGCCGACGGCACCGTCCACATCCTCAAGACCTGCGTGCCGATGTTCAACGAACGGGGCGAAATCATCGCCGTCCTCGATCATTTCCGGCAGATCAAGGACGCACACCAGCTGGTCAGCCGCCTCTCCGGCACCAAGGCCAGCTTCAGCTTCGACGACATCATCTTCGGCAGCGAGGCGATGAGCACGGTGGTGGAACTCGCCCGCATGGCGGCCTCCAGCAACCTGTCCGTCCTCCTCCATGGGGAAAGCGGCACCGGCAAGGAAATGTTCGCCCACGCCATCCACCAGGGCAGCAGCCGCAACGCCGCGCCTTTCGTCGTCATCGATTGCGCCTCGATGCCGCGCGACCTGGTGGAAAGCGAGCTTTTCGGCTACGCCGAGGGCACCTTCACCGGAGCCGTCCGCGGCGGCCGTCCGGGCAAGTTCGAACTGGCGAACGGCGGAACCGTCTTCCTCGACGAACTGGGCGAACTGCCGCTGGAGCTACAATCCCGGCTGCTGCGGGTTCTCCATAACCGCGTGGTGGTTCGCCTCGGCGGCGCGGAGCCGCTGCCGGTGGATATCCGCGTCATCGCGGCGACCAACCGCGACCTGCACGAAGAGGTGCGCCGCGGCAACTTCCGGGCCGACCTGTTCTACCGGCTGAACGTGCTGACCATCCAGATCCCGTCCCTGCGCTCCCGTCCCGAAGACATCGAGCTCCTGGCCCGGCACTTCTTCGAAAAGTACAAGGTGCGGTTCATGAAACCCAACCTGGAGATCAGCCCGGAGGCGCTGTCGGTCTTGCAAAGCAGGCCCTGGCCGGGCAACGCCAGGGAACTGGACAACACCATGGCCCGCGCGGTCTATCTCTGCCGGGACCGGATCGAACCGGAACACGTGTGGCAGAATCACACGCCGTATAAGGCGGGCGCGGCGGAACCCGAAATCCCCCCGAGCGCCGAAGCGGCTCTCGCAACGCCGGTGTCGCTGCAGGACATCCAGCGCAAAGCCATCGAAGACACCATCGCGGCGTGCGACGGCAACGTCTCCCTCGCCGCCCGCAGGCTCGGCGTGGCCCGCAGCACCATCTACAAACAGCTCCGCCGAACGCCGGGCGGCGCCTAACTCCCGAGCCGCGGCGCCAGGCGCGCCCAGGCGGCGCGGGACATCGCGGCGCCGTCATGGCCGATGCCCGGCGCTTCCTCCGCCCGCCAGCCGCAGGGCACGCCCTGGCGCGCCGCCGCGGCGCGCACCGCCGCGAGCATGGCATGGCCGCGTTCCAGGCGCGTCGCCCCCTGCGCCTCGGCCTGCGGCGACTTGCGCAGACTGCGGGCCTGCGGGTCGATGTCCGCGCCGCCGAGCAGCAACAGCACGTTGCGGGAAAGACCCCTGCGCACATCCGCCTCCGCCATGCCTGCCAAGCCGTAGGGCCAGGCCAGCGTTTCATCCGGCAGGGTGTACCACCCGGCGTTGGCGGCGATCGCCAGGGAATAGCGCGCCCGCGGCAGGAACCACACCAGGCGATGGACGAACTGCGCCCCCGCCGAGTGGCCGAACAGCACGTAATCCCGCGCCCACAGGCCGAGCGCGGCGCGCACCGCATCGAACAGCGCCTCTACCGCGGTGAAGGTCCAACGCTCCCGAGGCACCGCCCGCCCCGCCGCATCGCGCACGAAGCCCTGGGCATAGCCCGCACTGCCGGGGAAGGCGGTTTTGTCGAAGCAGGGCGCCAGCACCACAGCGCCTGCCGCCGCCGCATCGCCCCAGGCGTCGCAGTAGTGGTCCGCATTGCGCCCGACGCCGTGCATCACGATCACCACCGGCGCATCGGCGGAAAACCGCGATGGCAGCCAGCTCTCCACGGTAATCGCCGGGCCCGCCCAGCCGCGGAAGACGAACCGCCCGCGCCCCGGCGGGACCGCCAGGGCCTCCGCTCCCCAGGCGCGCGCCGCCGCAAGGGCAACCGCGCCACAGAGTAGACTCCGCCGCGTCAGGTCCATGGCCCTTCCCCCCAGGGCAACCCAGCTCCCTCCGGCCAGGCGAGCAGGTGGCTCTCGCAAACCCGGCAGTCGCTGCTGCCGAACCCCGGAATCGGCACCGGAAAGCCCATCCCCGCCAGCCGCTGCGCCAGGGCGCACTCGTCGCCGCCGGGGAACGCCCACACGCCCAGCACCCGCCCCGCCTCGGTAATGCGGTCCACATGCCAGCGCACCGCTTTGCCCTTGCGCATGTGGCGGGCGAGCCGCGCCTTCAGCCCGCCGGGCCCCTTGGCGCTGCCGCAATAGAGATACCGCCCCGGCGGCAGCCCCGCCGCCGCGCAGTCCAACGCCACCGCCAGCACATACGCGCCGGGCACGGCGGGAACGGTCTCCGCAGTCGGATGAAAATCGCCCATCGCCGTAGCGTAGCCGAAGGCTCGAAGGAGAAAACAAAAACTTTGCGGAGGGTCGCGGACCCTCCGCACCTCCCATAACTTTTGGTTTTTGCGCGCAGCGCTATAGAGCCATCACGCGGCCTGACGGTTGATAGCCGCTGCGCGGCGAAAATAAGTTATGGGGTGCGCGAGGGGACCGAGTCCCCTCGCAAAGTTTTGGTTTTACCCGACGATGGTCACCGGTTCCTTGCGCTCCGGGTGGAGGCGGCGTTCGAGGAACCACAGCAGGTGGGTGAGGGTATAGGTGATGATGAGGTAGAACGCCCCGGCGGTAACGAAGGTTTCCACCGGCAGGTAGTTCTTGGCGTAGAGGGTGCGCGCCGCGCCGGTGATGTCGAGGAGGGTGATGGTGCTGGCGAGCGCGCTGGCCTTGAGCATCAGGATCACCTCGTTGCCGTAGGCGGGCAGCGCCATGCGGAAGGCGCGCGGCAGCACGATGCGGCGGTAGACCTGGACGCGGGTCATGCCGATGGCGCGCGCCGCCTCGATCTCGCCCGCGGGCACCGCCTGGATCGCGCCGCGCAGGATCTCGGTGATGTAGGCCCCGGTGTGCATGGAGAAGGTGAGAATGGCGCACCAGTAGGCGTCGTAGAGCACCGGCCAGAGGAAGCTCTCGCGGACCGTCTCGAACTGGCCGAGGCCGTAGTACATCAGGAAGAGCTGCACCAGAAGCGGCGTACCGCGAAAGAAGAACACGTAGGCCCGGGGAAGCAGGCTCACCCACCACGTCCGCGACGCCTTGGCGAGCGACATCGGCACCGCCAGGCACAAGCCGATCGCCCCGGAGAAGACCAAGAGCTTGAGCGTCAGCACCGCGCCTTCGGCGAGCTTCGGCAGCATCCCGAGGATGACGTCCCAATCCATCAGGCAAGCTCCCGCACGCCGACGTTGGCGCGCTTCTCTATCCGCCGCAGGCCGAGGGAGGCAACCGAGGTAAGGGCCAGGTAGATCACCGCAGCCGCCAGATAGAAGGTGAAGGGTTCCTTGGTCCGTCCCACCGCCAGCGAGGTGACGCGCATCAGTTCCTCAAGGCCGACCACGGAGACGAGCGCGGTGTCCTTCATCAGAATCATGAACAGGTTGCCCAGCCCCGGCAGTGCGAGGCGCCAGACCTGCGGCAGGGTGATGCGGAAGAAGGTCTGCCGCCGGTTCATGCCGAGGGCGCGCGCCGCCTCCGCCTGGCCGGGCGGAATGGCGATGATCGCACCGCGGAAAAGCTCCGACGCATAAGCGCCGAAAATGAACCCCAGCGCCGCGGTGCCCGCGGCGAAGGCGCTCACCTCGATGTAGTCGTCGTAGCCGAAGCGCGAGGCCACCGCCATCAGCACGTCGGTCGCGCCGAAGTAGAAGGTCAGCACCACCAGGAACTCCGGCAAGCCGCGCACCAGCGTGGAATAACCGTTACCCAGCCAGTGCAGGGGACGCACCTCGGACAGCTTCGCCGCCGCGCCGAGCAGCCCAAGGGCCAACCCCAGGCACAGGGCGGAAGCGGTAAGCTGCAAGGTTACCAGGGCCCCTTGCATCAAAAGCGCGCCGAAGCCGTGCAAATCCATCATCAAACGAGAAATCCGGAATAAAAAAGACCTCGGCGGGGAGGACCCCGCCGAGGACGGCAAGCATCAGTAGATCGGGAACGGGAAATACTTTGCGTTGATCTTGGCGTAGGTTCCGTCCGCGACGATGGCCTTGATCGCCGTGTTGAACTGTTCACGCAGAGGGCCGCTCCCTTTGCGCAGAGCGATACCGATGAAATCGCCGTCGAACACCGCCTTGCCCTTGAACTCGAAGTCCTTGCCTTCCTTGGACTGGAGCCACGCGTAGTTGACGAAGGCGTCGGCAAGGATTCCGGTGAGGCGCCCGGCCGCCAGGTCGAGATAGGCGTTGCCCTGCGTGTCATAGAGCTTGACGTCGGCGCCGGGACGGTTCTTTTCCAGCCACTGGCCGCTGATGGTGGCGCGCTGCGCACCCACCGTCTTGCCCTTCAGGCCCTCTACGCTGGTGTCCAGGGGCACGCCCTTCTTGCCGATGAACTGCAGCTTGTTGGTGTAGTAGCGTTCGGTGAAGTCAACCGCCTTCAGCCGTTCCTCGGTGATCGACATGGAAGACACGATGGCATCGAACTTGCGCTTGTTGAGCGCCGGAATCATGCCGTCCCAGTCCTGCTTCACGAACGTACACTTCACCTTCATCTGCGCGCACAATGCGTTGGCGATTTCGTAATCGAAGCCGCCGAGATTGCCTTTGTTGTCGACATAATTGAAGGGCGGGTAATCGCCTTCGATGCCGATACGCAAGGTCTTTTCCGCGGCACGCGCGCCGGAGGCGGAAACCGCAACCACCGCGAGGGCGGCCACCGCCATTTTCATCCACGTTTTGGTCAGGTTCATTTCTCTTCTTCCTTCCCTGTTCGCCCAAAGAGGCCGTCTCAACTCACGTGACTGGTCATGAACTGGCGGACCCGCTCCGATTCCGCCTGATTGAAGATCTTTTCCGGCGGGCCCTGTTCCTCCACCTTGCCTTCATGCAGGAACATCACCCAGTTCGACACCTCGCGGGCGAAGCCCATTTCGTGGGTGACGATCAGCATGGTGCGTCCCTCTTCCGCAAGCGAGCGCATCACCAGCAGCACCTCGCTCACCAGTTCGGGGTCGAGAGCCGAGGTCGGCTCGTCGAAGAGAATCACTTCCGGATCCATCACCAGGGTCCGCGCGATCGCCGCGCGCTGCTGCTGGCCACCGGAAAGGTGCGCCGGATAGTGCCCCATGTGGTCGGAAAGCCCGACGCGGGCGAGCATCGCCTCGGCGCGGGCGCGCGCCTCCTTGCGCGACTTTTTCGCCACCTGCACAGGGGCCTCGACGACGTTCTCCAGCACCGTGAGGTGCGGCCACAGGTTGAACGACTGGAAGACGAAGCCGATGCGCGCGCGAATGCGGGCAAGCTGTTTGTGATCGGCGGGAATGGCGCGGCCGCCCTTGGCCGCCTTGGTAAGAATCTCCTCGCCGCCGAGGATGACGCGGCCCTTGTCCGGCGTTTCCAGGTAGTTGATGCAGCGCAGGAGGGTGCTCTTGCCCGAGCCGCTGGAACCGAGAATGGAGATCACGTCGCCGGTGCGCGCGCTGAGCGAGACCCCCTTCAGGACTTCGTTGCCGCCGAAGCGCTTGTGAATGTTCTCGACTTGCAGAAGCGGCACGCCATCGGTAGTCGGATGGTGACTCATCGGCAGGGGTATCCTCGCAGCTTTTCGCGCACCTTATGCCGCACGGCAGCGCGCCACAACAATTTATTGGCTGGGTACAATTCCATCGCCGCCTTGTCTTGAACGCTTTTCCACACGCGGTATAAAACTCCCTCGTCCCGTTCGAACCGAAAGTCTCCCGATGCGCCGCCTGCACGCCAACCTTTTGCTGCTCACCGCCGCCCTGATCTGGGGCGTCACCTTCTCGATCCAGCAGATGGCGATGCGCCACATCGGGCCGATCACCTTCACCGGGTTGCGCTTCCTCATGGGCGCGGCGGTGGTGCTGCCGTTCGCGCTGGCCGAGGCGCGGGCGAAGCGCCGCAACGGCTGGCGGCTCGAACCCGCCGTCCTGCCCTGGCTGGTCCTTACCGGC
This sequence comes from Rhodospirillaceae bacterium, assembly GCA_050253435.1. Lineage (GTDB taxonomy): Bacteria > Pseudomonadota > Alphaproteobacteria > Rhodospirillales > Rhodospirillaceae > Oleispirillum. Next base: position 8,149 of record JBFWJB010000024.1, on the reverse strand, counting down.
TCGGCGCTGTTCTCCGCCGCGCTGCTGCAGCAGATCGGCATCGGCGGGACCTCGGTGGCCAATGCCGGGTTCCTCACCGCGCTCTACGTGCCGCTGACGCCGATTCTCGGGTTTTTGGTGCTGCGCCACGTGCCGCACCCGGCGATCTGGCCCGCCGCCGCCGCCTGCGTCGCCGGGGCCTACCTGATGTCCGGCGGCGCGCTCGACACCCTGCGCGAGGGCGACGCCTGGGTGCTGGCGGGCAGCGTGTTCTGGGCCTGCCACATCCTTCTCATCGGCGCGATGACCGCGCGCATCGGTGCGCCCTTCGTCATTTCGTGCATCCAGTTCGCGGTGTGCGGCGCGCTCGGCACCGCCTGGGGCATGACCTCCGAGCCGTTCCACTGGGGCATGGCCGTCGACGCCTGGCCGATGCTGGCGTTCTCCGGGCTGATGTCGGTGGGCGTGGGCTTCACTCTGCAGGTGGTGGGACAGCGCCACACCCCCGCCGCCGACGCCTCGATCATCCTGAGCGGCGAAACCGTGTTCGCCGCCATCGCCGGGGCGATCCTCCTGGGCGAGCGCCTCAGCCCGCTGGAACTCCAGGGCAGCGCGCTGATTCTCGGCGGCGTGCTGGCGGTGGAAATATTGCCGCTTACCCTCGGGCGGCTGAAACGCGCCCGCCCCCTGGATGCGCCGTAAAAGCGCTTCCATATAGAGCCTTTCCCTTCCCGTTCCTTGGAGTCCTCCCGTGTCCGAATCCCCACTCGCCGCGCTTTCCCCCGCCGCCCTGTGGTCCGCCTTCGCCGACATCTGCGCCATTCCGCATCCCTCGCGGCACGAAGCCGCGGTGATCGCGCACCTGCGCGACCGCGCCGCCGCCAAGGGCCTTTCCGCCGACATCGACGCCAAGGGCAACCTGATCGTGCGCAAACCCGCCACGCCGGGCCGAGAGAACCGCCCGGGCGTAATCCTCCAGGCGCCTGTGGACAAGGTGCCGCAGGCCAATGCCGCGACGAAGCACGACTTCCGCGCCGACCCGATCCGCCCGCGGGTGGAAGGCGATTGGGTGTACGCCACCGGCACCACGCTCGGCGCCGACAACGGCATCGGCGCTGCGGCGATGCTGGCGCTGATGGAAGACGAAACCCTGCCCCACGGGCCGCTGGAATTCCTCTTCACCGTGGAGGAGGAAATCGGCCTCAACGGCGCGCGCGCCGTCGCCCCCGGCGTGCTCAAGGGCTCGATCCTGCTCAACCTCGACAGCGAGGACGAAAGCCGCATCACCATCGGCTGCGCCGGCGGCCGCGACCTCGCCATCCACGTGCCGATGGCGCGCCAGGCCGCGCCCGCCGGGGCGGAGGCGGTCACCGTTTCGATCCGCGGGCTGAAGGGCGGGCACTCCGGCCTCGACATCCACAAGGGCCACGGCAACGCCATCCGCCTGCTGGCGCGGATGCTGCGCGCCGCGGCAGACACCGCGCCGTCGCTGCGCCTCGCCGCGATCTCCGGCGGCTCGGCGCGTAACGCCATCCCGCGCGAGGCGGAAGCCACCATTCTGCTCGCCCCCGCCGAGGCCGCCGCGGCCAAGGCCGCCATCGCCGCCGTCGAGGCGGAGGCCGCGGCCGAAATCGCCGCCGCCGACCCCGGCCTGGTGGCGGCGATCGCCGAGGCCAAGCCCGGCCCGGCCTTCTCCGCCGCGGAGACCCTGGCCTTCCTGCGCGCGCTCAACGCCTGTCCGGACGGCATCGCGCGCCTCAGCGACAGCCTGCCCGGCACGCCGGAAACCTCCAGCAACGTCGGCGTGATCGCCGCGGCGGACGACGGCGCGCGCATCGTCTGCATGGTGCGCAGCAGCGTGGACGCGGCGCGCGACGCGCTGTGCGGCCGCATCGCCGACGCCTTCGCGCTGGCGGGCGGCAGTTGCGCGCCGGGCGCGCCCTATCCCGGCTGGCGGCCCGACCCGAACGCGCCGATCCTCGCCCTGCTCTCCCGCGTCTATGCGGCGCAGAACGGCAACCCGCCGGAAATCTCCACGGTGCACGCGGGCCTGGAATGCGCCATCCTCGGCGCCGCCTATCCCGCCTGGCAGATGGCCTCGATCGGTCCCAACATCCGCGCCCCCCACTCGCCGGACGAACGCGTCGGCATCGAAAGCGTCGCCAACTTCTGGAACCTGATCACCGGAACGTTGGCGGAGGTCTGAAAAACCAAAACTTCGCGGAGGGTCGCGGACCCTCCGCACCTCCCATAACTTTTGGTTTTTGCGCATAGCGCGATGGAGCCATCACGCGGCGTGACGGTTGATAGCCGCTACGCGGCAAAAAACAGTTATGGGGTCAAGGGGCCTCCCGGCCCCTTGCGGGTCCGGGCACGGAGAACGCCGAAGGCGTTCGTAGGGACGTTGCCGTAGGCAACGGTCCGAGGCGAAGCCGAGGATGAGGAAAATGCTCTAAGCATTTTCCGAACTGCAGCCCGGCCTGTCTTTCCCCACCTCACAGCGGCGCGTTGTCCACCTTCGGCGCGAGGGCCTGGAACAGGCGGGCGGGGTCGGCGAGGTCGGGCCCCGCCTGCAGCCCAACCGGGCCGCGCTGCAGCAGCAGAAGCGGCTGCGCCGCGGTGGTGCGGATGCGCAGCGGCTTGCCCTGATAGGCGAAGGGCTCCAGCGCCTTGGCCATGGCTTCGGTGAACTCCGCGGGCATCCAGGGTTCGGCCCCGGCGCGGATATCCGCCTGCACCGCCGTCACCTGTTCGCGCACGATCTCGTCCACCGGGCGGGCGTCGCCGGTATCCTTAGCGTGGATTTCGGCATGGCGGCGCACGCCGCCGAGATCGGTCATGGTGAAGCCGAAATCGCCCAGCTCCACCTTCTCGATGGTCTTGCCTGCGGTCTGGCCGAACAGGGCGATGGCGAGGATCGGCGGCACGCCGCTTTGCAGCGCGTCGCGGCCCCAGGCGCCGACATCGCGCAAGGTGGCGGCGGAAAGCCCGCCCACCGTCAGCTTGGTGGAAAAGGCCACGTAGTTGCGCAGGGTCAGCCCGCCGGCGAGACGCAGGCGCCGCGCCGCGTCGTCCATGTGATAGGCGAAGTCGAGATCGACGAGGAGTTCCTCGATGCCGTTGTCGAGCATCTCCTGGGCGTTGGCGGCGTAGGCGCAGGAGGCGCCTTTCTCGGCGCAATCCTTGCTCCACTGCGCGAAAGAAAGGTGCACGCCCCGCACCCCGACCACGGCGTCGCGCAGGAGGCCCTGGGAATCTTCGGCAAGGTCGGCCATCTCCACCCGGTCGATGCGCCAGACCACCGCGCCTTCCTCGCTGTAGGCCATATCCGCCACGGTGACGCCGCGGGAAAGCGGCGAGACCGTGACCGCGCCATAGCGCACGGACTCGGTAAGGCCGAGCTCCGCCAGTTGCGCATCGAGGCGCGCCCGCGCCTTGCCCTCCGCCACGTGCTCGAACGCCTTGAAACCGCCGAAGGCAAGCACGCCAAGCGCCGCCACCGCCACACCGATCTTGCCGCCGCGCCGCATTGCCGCTCTCTCCTTCACGCCGGGAAAGCCGCATCAGAGCATGATGCCCGATGCCTGTCCAGCCGTCGCTGCGCGCATAAAATTGCACGATGCCCGGATTGTGTGAAACGCTTCACTGATTTCCCCACGGCTTCAAGGGATACTCTTCTCCGGCCAGTTTGTGGTTCGACACCCCTCGACATCCCCTCATCTCCCGTCGGCCACAAACGTACCATCCCTAAGGCCCAGAAGCCCCGGTCATTCCCACGACCGGGGCTTCACCTCTGCGGAGGAAAGCAAGCGCAGTTCGGGGCGCCCGCCGAAACCGGCGGCTTCGAGCCAGGCGCCGATTTCCTCCGCTTCTTCCTTCAGCTTCCACGGCGGATTGACCACGGCGACGCCCGAGCCGTAGAGGCCGCGCCCGCTTTCCGGCGTGCGGCGGCGCCATTCGCTGACCAGCAGCTCGGGGAACCCCGCCCCGGCCAGCGCCGCGACCAGGGCCTCATGACGGCCCTCCGGCAGCAGCGGATACCACACGAAAAATATTCCGTTGCGCCAGCGCGCGAACGCCTTGGCCACCGCCGCGGGCACGCTCCGGTATTCGTCCTTCACCTCGTAGGCAGGGTCGATTACCGCGACGCCGCGTTTTTCCGGCGGCGGAACCAGCGCCACCAGCGCCTCCAGCGCATCGCGGCGGTGCAGGTGGACGCGCGCATCGCCCCGCATCGCGCGCTTCAGCGCGGCGAAGGCCTGGGGGTGCAGCTCCACCGCCAGCAGGCGGTCGTTCTGCCGCATCAGGCGGCGCGCGATTTCCGGCGAGCCGGGATAGACCGCCGCATCGGCCGTCAGGGCGGCATAGGGCTTGGCTGCCTCCGGCGCGCCGGAAATCGCGCGGAAGCGCGCCACCCCCTCCGCCGCCTCGCCCGCGGCGAGGGATTCCGCCGAGGCGAGGTCGTAGGCGCCCTCCCCGGCATGGGTGTCGATGACGCAATAAGGCGACGCCTTGCGCCCGAGCGCCAGAAGCACCCGGGTGAGGAGCAGATGTTTGTGCACGTCGGCGAAGTTTCCGGCGTGGTAGCGGTGGAGGTAGCTCAGCATCGCATGCGCCCGATGGAGGGAAGGCCCCGGCACTCTGCCAAAGCCTTCCCCCTCTTGTCCACGGGCACGATCAGGCGGCGCGGATTTCCCCAAGAACGCGGTTGACCGCCTCCTGCAGGTCGTCGGCGTGGTGCACCAGGCCGTCCGCCTCCCGCGAGAGTTCCACCGCCGCCTCGCCGGCCCGAGCCGCGGCCTCCGTCACGCCGGAAATCGACTCGGAAACCTGATGCGTGCCGTTCGCCGCTTCCTGGACGCTGCGGCTGATTTCCGCGGTCGCGGCGGTCTGTTCCTCCACCGAGGCGGCGATGGCGGCGGAGACGCTGTCGATCGATTCCACCCGCTCCGCCACGGCAGCGATCGCCGACACCGCGGCCTGGGTTTCCGCCTGCACCCCGGCGATCTGGTGGGTGATATCCTCGGTCGCCTTGGCGGTCTGGTTGGCGAGGTTTTTCACCTCGCCCGCGACCACGGCGAAGCCCTTGCCCATCTCGCCCGCGCGCGCCGCCTCGATCGTGGCGTTGAGCGCAAGCAGGTTGGTCTGGCTGGCGATGTCGGTGATCATGTCCACGACCTCCCCGATCTTCTGCGCCGCTTCCGCCATGGCCTGCACGCGCGCGCGCGCGCCCTTGGCCTCTTCCGAGGTTTCCCTGGCGCGGGCCGAGGCGGACTGCACCTGCGAGGCGATCTCCTTGATGGCGGAACTCAGCTCCTCGGTCGCCGCGGCCACGGTATTGACGTTGCCGGAGGCCATTTCCGAGGCGCTTCCGACCACCTCGGCCTTGGCCGCGGACTCCTGTGCCGCCTGGGTCATCGCCTCGGCGACCGTCTGCAGGTGATGCGCCGTCGCCGCCACCTTGCCGACCACCGCGCCCACCGCGGTCTCGAATTCGTCGGCAATACCGAGCATCGCGGTGCGGCGCTCCGCGGCGAGGCGGCGCTCGTTTTCCTCCTGCGCCTGCTTCAGGGTTTCGCGCTCCTGCGCGTTGGCCTTGAACACCACGAGCGCACGGGCCATGTCGCCGACCTCGTCTTTGCGGCCGTCGTCGGCCACTTCGGTCGTGAGGTCGCCCTCGGCGAGTCGCCGCATCGCCAAGGTCATGCGCATGATCGGCTTGCTGATCGCGCCGCCGATCAGCACCGCGAAGAGGATCGTCACCGCAAGGCAGCCCAACGCGTATCTGCCGAGCTCCATCACCGCGCCATCCACCGCGGTATTCAGGTCATCGATATACACGCCGGTGCCGAGGTAGAGATTCCACGGCGCGTATCCTTTGGCATAGCCCAGCTTGTCCACCGGAACCTTGCCGCCTGGGCGCACCCGCTGATAGGTGACGAAAACCTCACCCTTCGCCTTCACCCCTTCGACCATCTCGCGGATGAAATAGACGTTGTTCGAATCCTTGGCGTCGAGATAGCTCTTACCGTTCTCGCTTTTCGGCGAGGGGGCATAGGACCGCCGGACCCCGTCCAGCGTGTAAACGTAAATGTAATTGCCGTTGTCGAAACGCATCAGACGGATCTGCGCAAACGCCGCCGCTTTCGCCTCCTCCTCGCTCATTTTTCCGGCCTTGTAGGCCTCGTGATAATGCGCGACCACGGCAATCGCCGAATCGGTCAGATCGACCAGTTTGTTCTGCCGTTCCTGCATCATGTGACCGGAGATCACAGTCCGCCCGGCCACCAGCACGCCCGCGAACCCCATTACCGTGAGCACGACGAGCACGAGAATCTTCCTGCCGATTCTCAAGTTATCCAAAACTTGCATGAGATACACCTTGGAGTGAAGAACCAGCCCCAAGCGGAGAGTATTCACATCCACAGTTCCGTGTATATCAATTTATTATGTACAATCGAAAATTTCATTATATGGGATCAATACTCAAGGCCATCCCGTTCATACTCAATGAACCGAACGCATTGATCCGCACAGAGCCGTTGCGTCACACCGCCCCGCAATCGCTTCAGAGCATTTCCTTGCTGTCCGTCAGCTCCCGCCGCACCTGGGCCGACAGAGCGCGCAGGCCGATGCGGCGTTCCGCCTTGCCCGGGAAGGCGCGCATCAAATCGCCGTAGAGGCGCGCCATCAGACGGATGCAGCGGCCATCCTCGAGGCGGATATCCTCTTCCGCCGCAAGCATCTGCAAGTTCTCGAAAATCACTTCCAGAAGCTCCTCGTCGGGGTCGGCCTGCACGGCGAGAACGGTGTCCCCGACCGATCCGCGCCCGGCGATCAGCCAGTCCAGGGAAACCTGCAGCAGCTCCGAGAGGCGGATCAGGTTGTCGGAGGAGGGAAAACTGACGCCGCGCTCCCACCCCGCCACCGTCGTCAGGGGACAATTCAGGTGCGTTGCCATCTCTGCGCGGCTCATGCCGGCGCGCGCAGCGATCAAGCGTTCGGCGAAGGGGGTTCTAGGCTTCAACCGCCGGGCCATATGATCATCCTCCCGAGCGAACAACCCGTCTTGGTTGTAAATATCCGCCCATAAAATCTTTTAATCGAGGACATTGCCGACGCAAAAATACCGCGCGCGCGAAGTGCGGACGCAACAGCATTTCGTGTATTGCGTTTGACGAAAAACGCGTTTAACGTTTTTCTGCACATGGCGACCTCCGCCCCCCGGCACGGCATTCGAGCACGACTTGGCGTTTTCACGCCTTACCGCACGAATAGTCATTTCGGGGGTCATGGCTTCTCCCTCCTCCAGGGGAAGCTACAGGGTTGTTTTGTCTCTCGAGCAATGGGTTATCCACTCTGCACGAGGCGTTCAGCGATTGCCACAAATCCTTTTAGAGGTTTTTCCTCGAGGGTTTTCCAGTCTGGCGCGTACGACCTTTGAACTATGCCATCCCCTGGTTTTTTCCTTCGAAACGGTTTTGTCCGCGACACGCAACAGGGAGCAACACGTCATGCGATGGTTCGACAACCTGAAACTGGGACGCAAACTTCTGCTGGTTTTCGCCCTGTTGACGGTCCTGGTGGCGGTAATGGGTGGGAGCGCCCTGCAACAAATCGGCCGGATGAGCGGCGCGACGGCGGATCTATCCCAAATCCGCATGCCGGGAATCCAGGTCAACGGGGAGATCCGTTATCTTCTGGCGGCCCGCCGGACCCTGGAATACATGCATGTCCTCTCCACCGACGATGCGGAAATGAAGGCTTTCGAGAGCCAGCATACCAATTATTTGAAGGCATTGGATACATTGCGCAAGAGTTACGCGGCGCTTCTCACCACCGAGCAGGGCAAGGCGATGCTCGCGCAGTTCGAGACGCGTTACGCCGCCTACGACAAGGACGTCGCGGCGGTGACGGAGCTTTCCCGCGCGCACCAGCCCGCAGAAGCCGCGGCCATGATGAACGGCAAGCTGCGCAGCGACTTCCTCGCCATGTCCAAGAGTTTCGAAGAGCTGGGCAAGCTCACCGCGGAAGCCGGCAAACAGTCCGCCGAGGCCGCCGTGCAGGTGGAAAGCGTGGCGCGCACCACCACCATCCTCATCCTCGGCGTGGTGGTGGCGCTGGCGTTCGGCGCGGCGATGATGCTCAAGTCCGGCATCGCCACGCCGAT
>JBFWJB010000023.1:0-16782 GCA_050253435.1 Rhodospirillaceae bacterium | reverse complement strand
GGCCTCGACGCCGTGGTCTTCGACCCGCCGCGCGCCGGAGCCCAGGCGCAGGCGCGGGAGATCGCCGCCTCCGCGGTGCCGCTCGCCGTCGCCGTCTCCTGCAATCCCGCGAGCTTCGCCCGCGACGCGCGCATTCTCGCCGACGGCGGCTTCCGCCTCGTTTCCGCCCTGCCGGTGGACCAGTTCCCGCTCAGTCCGCATCTCGAGGTGGTGGCGGTGTTCCGCCGGTGATAGGCTCCCCCTTCGTGCCACAGGATGAAGGCCCGTCATGTCTGCCGAGCGTTCTTTCGCCACCCGCCTGCTTCTCCATGCGCTGCGCCGCCGCGCCGTGCTGCGCGGCTTGGGCCTCGCCGCCGCCGGGGCGGCCCTGCCGGGCTGCGCCACCCAGGCGCGCGCCGCCGCGCCGGAGCTGGTGGAAATTGCGGTCAATCCGCAGGGCAGGCTGGAGGCCGCCTATGCGGTCGCAGGCCACGTGCCCGGCAAGCCGGTAAAGGCGCTGTCCGGCCCGGTGGCGAAGCGCCTCGCCGCGATGTCGCCGCCCAAGTCCGCAACCCTGCGCCTGCTGCACTTCAACGACCTGCACAACAACCTCGTCATCGACGGCGCGGAAAAGGGGGAAACCCACGCGCTCGCACAGATCGTCAAGCAGGCGAAGGCGGCGCGCGCCGCGGCCAAACCCGGCGAGGTGGTGCTGCTGGTCACCGCCGGGGACGACCGCACCGGCGGTTTCTTCGACCCTCTGCTCGGCGACATCGCGGGCGCGGGCTGGCGCATCGACCCCGGCTATGCCGCCTATTCCGCCGCCGGGGTGGACGCCTCCGCCATCGGCAACCACGAGTTCGACCACGGCGCGCGCACGCTCGCCCGCGGCATCCGCGGCGACGCGAAGTTTCCCCTCCTCGCCGCCAATATTTTCGGCCTGCGCGAGGTGGCGGCGGGGCGAGACTACCACCCGGCGATGATCGCGGTGGCGGGCGGCCTGCGCATCGGCTTTCTCGGCGTCACCTGCTCGGTGATCAAGCACTTCCGCAAAGCGGCGGAGCCGGGGCTGACGCTGGCCTCTCCAGCCGCCGCGGCGCACGAGCTGCTGCCCGCCGTCGCCGCGCTTTCCGACGTGGTGGTGATCCTCTCCCACTGCGGCTACGGCGACGATTACGGCCCGCCGCGGGCCTCCGACGGCTGGCGCTTCTTCATCAAGGAGGGCGACCTGCCGCTCGCCCGCACCGCCGCAAAGCTCACCGCCAAGCCGGTGGTGGTGGTCGGCGGCCACACCCACACCACGCTGAACAAGGGCGGCCTCGATCCCGAGAACCTGGTGGACGGCGTGCCGGTGCTGCAGGCGGGCGCGCGCGGCAAATACCTGGGCGATGCGCGCCTGACCCTGAAATCCGGGGAGAAGACCAAATTCTCCACTCGCCTCATCCGCATCAAGCCGCGCAACGACACCCTCGCGCCGGATCATGAGGATTACGCCAAGGCGGAGCGCGACGCCGATTTCGACCGCGATTTCGAGGTGCAGGTGATCGGCCCCCTCAAGGCGAGGATGCGCGGATGAAGGGGAGCGTCCTCCTTCTCTGCGCGGTTTTCAGCCTCGCCGCCGCGCCCGCCGCGGCGGAGACGGACTTTGCGGGTTTCTCGCAGCCCGCCGCCTGCACCCTCGGCGAGACCTGCTGGATCATCAACTACCCCGACACCATCGATGCGCAGCCGGGCCGCGACTACCGCTGCGGTCCGCGCTCCTACGCCCATCACAACGGCACCGACTTCGCCCCCGCCGACGTCCGCTCCATGTCCGTCGGCGTGCCGGTGGTCGCCGCCGCGCCGGGCACCGTGGCGGCGATGCGCGACGGCCAGCCCGACGGCGCCTACCTTGCCCACGGTCTGGGCGCGGTGAAGGGCAAGGAATGCGGCAATGGCGTGGTGGTGCGCCATGCCGGCGGATGGGAAACCCAGTACTGCCACCTCAAACGCGGCAGCGTCGCGGTGCGCAAGGGCGAAACCGTGGCGCGCGGCGCGCGCCTCGGCCTGATCGGCCTGTCCGGGCAGGCGGAGTTTCCCCACGTGCATATGACGGTGCGCCGCGCCGGAATGAAGATCGACCCGTTCACCGGCAAGGGCCTGGGCGGCGGCTGCGGCGAAACCGGGGAAAGCCTGTGGAAAAAGGGCGAGGAACCGCCCTATGCCGCCTCCAGCGTCTATGCCGCGGGGCTCGCCTCCGGCATTCCTACCGCCGCGGCGGTGCGTGCCGACGTTACCCTGCCGGGCCTGCCGCCCAAACCCGCGGCCGAACTCGTCGCCTGGGGCGCGGTGTTCGGCCTCGCGCCGGGGATGACGCTCTCCGTCGAACTCTTCGGCCCCCAGGGCGAGTCCCTCGCCAAACGCGATACCGCCGTGGACAAGCCCAAGGCCTGGCAGTTCGCCGCCGCCGGACGCCGCGCCCCCGTCGGCGGCTGGCCGCCCGGCCGCTACCGCGCCGAGGTCACGGTGACGGAAGGCGGTAAAACCCTGTCGCACCGTTCGGCGGAGACGGAGTTCAGGTGAGGGGAAAACCAGGCCAGGGCTCCGCCCTGGACCCGCGAGGGGACTCGGTCCCCTCGACCCCCTAAAGTTTTTTGCCGCGTAGCGGCCGTCAACCGTCACGTCGCGTGATGGCTCTATGGCGCTACGCGCAAAAACCAAAAGTTATGGGGTGCGCGAGGGGACCGAGTCCCCTCGCAAAGTTGTGGTTTTTACAGCAGCTTCAAAGCCGCGCCGACTGCAGCGGCGGCGCCGTCGGCGATCTGGCCGATGGTGGCGTTGAGCATGTAGCAGGGGCTGGTGACGATTTTGTTGGCGTTGTCGATGCAGACTTCGCCGTGGGTGCGTTCCAGCGGGTTGCCGCCCATGGCGGCGATGGCTTTGGCGGTGCCTGCGTCGTTGCCGATGGTGACGTCGATCTTGCCCAGCACCTTGGCGACGAGGGCGGGGGCGATGCACAGGGCGACGATGGGTTTCTTCGCGGCGTGGGTGGAGCGGATGGCTTTTTCCGCATCCGGATTGACCGTGCAGTCGGGGCCGTCGACGGCGAAGGTGCAAAGGTTCTTCGCCGCACCGAAGCCGCCGGGGAAGGCGAGGATGTCGAAATCGGCGGGTTTGTAGTCGGCGAGCGGCAGGATGGCGCCGCGGGCGATGCGCGCCGATTCGACCAGGACGTTGCGGGTTTCGGCTCCGGGCGCGCCGATCACGTGGTTGATTACGTGCATCTGCGGCACGTCGGGGGCGAAGCACTGATAGGTGCAGCCCGCGCGGTCGATGGCGAGCAGGGTGAGCACCGCTTCATGAATTTCCGAGCCGTCGTAGACTCCGCAGCCCGACAGGACGACGGCGAACTTCGCTTTTGCGGACATGTGTTCTCCTCCGGTAGGATGCGTTTCGCCGTATGATGCGGCGGCACGGCGGCGGATGGCAAGGTATGGAAATGCGAATGCGCGCGTATGAGCGGTTGACGAAGCGGTTTCACCGGCGGTCTGCGATTTCCGGCGCGGTGGCGCTGTTGCAGTGGGACCGCGCCGCGATGATGCCCACGGGCGGCGCGGAGGCGCGGGCCGAGCAGGTGGCGGTGCTGGAAACCCTGGCGCACGGTCTGATCGCCGACCCTGCGGTGGCGGAGGATCTGGCGGCGGCGGAGGGGGAGAGCCTGTCCGCGGCGGAGCGCGCCAACCTGCGCGAGATGCGGCATGCCTGGGTGCATGCGGCGGCGCTGCCCTCCGATCTGGTGGCGGCCTTGGCGCGCGCCGGGGCGGCGTGCGAGATGGCGTGGCGCGCGGCGCGGGCGGCGGCGGATTTTCCCGCGGTGCTGCCCAGCCTGTCCGCCCTCTTGGCCCTGGTGCGGGAGGAAGCGGCGGCGAAGGCGGAGGCGCTTTCGGTCTCCCCGTACGATGCGCTGCTGGACGCCTACGAGCCGGGCGGCAAGTCGGCGGAGATCGACCGCGTGTTCGCCGATCTGGCGGCGTTTCTGCCGGGGTTCCTGGACGAGGTGCTGGCGGCGCAGGCGGCGCGGCCCGCGCCCCTGCCGCTGACCGGGCCGTTTCCCGTCGCGGCGCAGAAGGCCTTCGTGCGCGCGGTGATGACGGCGATGGGCTTCGACTTCGCGCACGGGCGGCTGGACGAGAGCGCGCATCCGTTCTGCGGCGGCATCGCCGACGACGTGCGCCTGACCACGCGATACCGGGAAGAAGATGCGTTTTCCGGCATCTTCGGGGTGATCCACGAGACCGGGCATGCGCTTTACGAGCGCGGCCTGCCCGCGGCGTGGCGCGGCCAGCCCGCGGGCGAGGCGCGGGGGATGAGCGTGCACGAGAGCCAGTCGCTCTCCATGGAGATGCAGGCCGGGCGCAGCCGGGCCTTCCTTTCCTGGCTCGCGCCCGCGATGGCGGCGGCGTTCGGCGGCGCGGGCCCGGCCTGGGCGGTGGAGAACTTCGTCGCCCTGGCGCAGACGGTGGAGCGCGGCTTCATCCGCGTCGAGGCGGACGAGGTGACCTATCCGGCGCACGTGATTTTGCGTTATCGGCTGGAGCGGGCGATGATTGCGGGCGACTTGCCGCTTGCCGACCTGCCCGGCGCGTGGGGCGAGGGGATGAAGGAACTGCTCGGCGTGGCGCCGCCCGACGACGCCCAGGGGTGCTTGCAGGACATCCACTGGTACGACGGGGCGTGGGGGTACTTTCCCACCTATACCCTCGGCGCGATGACCGCCGCCCAGCTCTTCGCCGCGGCGAAGCGCGCGGAGCCGGGGCTGGAGGCGGCGTTGGCGCGGGGCGACTTCGCGCCGCTTCTGGGCTGGATGCGGGCCAACGTGCACGTTCATGGCGCGCTTCTGGAAACGCCGGAACTGCTCACCCGCGCCACCGGCTCTCCGCTGTCCGCCGAGGCGTTCAAGGCGCACCTGCGGGCGCGCTATGTGGAGGGGGCATGAGCGCACCGACGCCCGAGGACCGCGCCAACCTGACCGTGCGGGTGCTGGAACAGGCGATCCGCGAGGGCCGCAACGAGACTTCGCTGCGCAGCAAGGGCGGGCGGCCGGGGATGTCGTTCCGCGCCTGGCAGGACGTGGCGCGGGTGGAGATCGCCAACGCCATCCGCGACGCCGAGGCGGAGATGAAGAAGAACCGCGGCTTCGGCAACCGCATCGCGATGACCGTCGGCGCGTGCCTGGTGACCGTGGGGTTCTGGGGCGCGGCGGTGGCCTGGGGCCGGGTGGACCGCAGCATGGCGGCGCTCGCCTGCCTGGGGGCGGGGGCGTGGCTGATCGCCACCGCGTTCGAGATTCCGATCAGCGCGGCGTGGCGGAGAAACCGCGCCCGCCGCCGCGCCAAGCGGTTCGAGAACATCCGCTCCCTCGACCGCCAGCTGCGCCAGATGGAGCGCTTCCTGGAGGAGAAGAAGGCGGCGCTGGAAGAAGAGATCGACGCCTAGACAAGAGCGCCCGCGTGCCCCAACTCTTGTGATCCGGCGCGGCGGCGGGTATAGGATACGGCTTGTGCCCGCGGCGGGTGAGCGGGCGGCTTTTCTGAAAGAGGCGGTTTCAGGTGCGCTACATCAGTACGCGGGGCGAGGCTCCGGCTCTTTCCTTCGATGACGTGCTGCTCGCGGGGCTGGCCCCGGACGGCGGTCTCTACGTGCCGGAAGCGGTTCCGGTGATCGACAACAAGACCTGGGATGCGTGGCGCGGGCTCTCATACCCCGAGCTTGCGGCGGCGGTGATGCGCCCGTTCGTCGGCGGCGCGCTGCCGGATGCGGAGATCGCGTCGATCGCGGCGGAGGCCTACCGCGGCTTCGACCACCGCGCCGTGGCCCCCCTGAAGCAGATCGACACCGACCTGTGGATCATGGAGCTGTTCCACGGCCCGACGCTCGCCTTCAAGGACATGGCGATGCAGGTGCTGGGCCGCCTGTTCGACAGCGTGCTGACCAGGCGTTCGCGCCGCGTCACCATCGTCGGCGCGACCTCGGGCGACACCGGTTCCGCCGCGATCGAGGCGTGCCGCGACCGCGAGGCGGTGGACGTGTTCATCCTGCATCCGCACGAGCGCGTCTCCGAGGTGCAGCGCCGCCAGATGACCACGGTGACCTCGTCCAACGTGTTCAACATCGCGATCAAGGGCACCTTCGACGACTGCCAGGACCTGCTGAAGGCGATGTTCGCCGACGTCGCCTTCCGCGACCGGGTGGCCCTGAGCGCGGTCAATTCGATCAACTGGGCGCGGGTGATGGCGCAGGTGGTCTATTACGTGTGGGCGGCGCTGCGCCTCGGCGCGCCGGACCGCGCGGTGGGCTTCTCGGTGCCGACCGGCAACTTCGGCAACATCTTCGCGGGCTACGTGGCCAAGGCGATGGGCCTGCCGATCGAGCAGCTGATCGTCGGCTCCAACCGCAACGACATCCTCACCCGCTTCTTCTCTTCCGGGACGATGGAGATGACCGAGGTGGTGCCGACCATCAGCCCCTCCATGGACATCCAGATTTCCAGCAACTTCGAACGCCTGCTGTTCGACATGCTGGGCCGCGACGGCGATGCGGTGCGCACCACGATGAACCGCTTCCGCCAGTCCGGGCGCTTCGAGGTGGCGGAGATGGTTCTGGCGCGCTCCCGCGCCACCTTCTCGGCGTTGAGCCTCGACGACGATGCGACGCGCGCGGCGATCCGCGCCGAATACCGCGCTACCGGCGAAATCCTCGATCCGCATTCCGTCATCGGCGTGGCCGCGGCGCGGGCGCGGGCGAAGACCCCGGGCGTGCCGGTGGTGGCGCTGGCCACCGCGCATCCGGCGAAGTTCGGCCAGGCGGTGGCGGAGGCCACCGGCGTCACGCCGAAGCTGCCCGCCCGTCTCGCCGATTTGATGGAAAGGCCGGAACGCGTGACGATTCTTCCCAACGACCTCAAGACCGTGCAGGACTACGTTCTGGCGCGCGCGCGCGCCGCGGGAGGCCGCGCATGACGGTGAAGATTTCCACGCTTGCCAACGGCCTGCGGGTGATCACCGACGAAATGCCGGAGGCGGGCACGGTGTCGTTGGGCGCCTGGGTGGGGGTCGGCGCGCGTTTCGAGCCGCCGCACCTGAACGGCGTCTCCCACCTTTTGGAGCATATGGCGTTCAAGGGCACGGAGCGGCGCTCCGCGCGCGCCATCGCCGAAGAGATCGAGGCGGTGGGCGGCCACATCAACGCCTACACCTCGCGTGAGACCACCGCCTATTACGCCAAGGTGCTGAAGGACGACATGGCGCTTGCCGTGGACATCGTCGGCGACATTCTGCAGCACTCCACCCTCGACCAGGAGGAGCTGGACCGCGAGCGTTCCGTGGTGGTGCAGGAGATCCACCAGGCGCTCGACACGCCGGACGACATCATCTTCGACTGGTTCCAGGAGACCGCCTATCCGGACCAGGCGATTGGCCGCCCGGTGCTGGGCACCGCGGAGATCGTGCGCGGGCTTTCCCGCCAGACCATCTTCGACTTCATGGCGGCGGGCTACACCGCGCCGCAGATGGTGGTTTCCGCCGCGGGCGGGCTGACCCACGAGGCGTTTCTCGAAGAGGTGGACAAGACCTTTTCCGCCCTGCCCGCCGGCTGCTGCGCGGCGCCCGAGGCGGCGGCGCGCTACACCGGCGGCCACTTCCGCGAATCCCGCGACCTGGAGCAGACGCACCTCGCGCTCGGCTTCGAGGGCGTCGCCTACCAGGACCCGGACTACTACGCGCTTGCGGTGATGGCGGCGCTGTTCGGCGGCGGCATGTCGTCGCGGCTGTTCCAGGAGGTGCGCGAGGCGCGGGGGCTGGCCTATTCGATCTATGCCTACGCCTCGTCCTACATCGACACCGGGATGTTCTCGATCTATGCGGGCACCGCGCCGAAGGAGGTGCCGCAGATGGTCGCGGTGATCGCCGACGAAGCGGCGAAGCTGGCCGACACCCTGACCGAGCCCGAGGTGGCGCGCGCCCGTGCGCAGCTCAAGGCGAGCACCATCATGGGCATGGAGAGCACCTCTTCCCGTTGCGAGCACCGGGCGCGGCAGTTGATGATCTTCGGCCACACGCTCTCGGCGGAGGAGACCATCGCCCGCATCGAGGCGGTGGATATCGAGGCGGTGCGCCGCGTCACCCGCCGGGTATTCGCAAGCCCCCTCACCACCGCCGCGGTGGGGCCGCTCAAGCACCTGGAATCCGACGAAGCCCTGGCCGCGCGGTTCAGGTTCTGAGCGCGGGAATCGTGTAGGTATCGGCTTCGAATTCCCAATGTGCCCTCTTGATGGCATCCTCCCGGTGCCAGATGACGCGTTCGCGGGTTACGGACAGCCACCACGATTGGCTCTCCTGGGGGCGTTTTTCCGCAAAGGCATCCGGGGCGAGTACGGCGGCGCATCCGCCCTCTTTCGGATCGCGGACGGAACGGTAGCGGATGAAGCCTATTCCGGCTTCCCGCGCGATGCGCGCGAAGGCCTGGGTTGCAGTGTAATCATGGGGGTTGGTCCAGACGGCGGCGTCCACTGCGAAGGGCGGTTGCCGCAGGTCGATGGCCGGTGCGGCGACGATGCTGCGAAAGATCGTCTGCAATTTGGGGTCGAGGCCGGGCAGTGCCGGACTTTCCGTGAGGAAGCGCCACCGCCAGTAGCCGAGTTCGGCACAGGCGGTGCGGATGTCCTCGGCGCCGTAGAAAACCCCAGGATCGATTGTACCGCGGAACCGCGAGCCGGATGGCGGCGGCGGGTAGCGAAACGGCGTGAACAGGAGCCAGTGCATACCCTCGCAGCCGGGTGGGCGGGGAGGTTTGGAGGCTTCCAGGAGGTCTTCCAGTATCCGTTGTTCTTCGGCGGTGTCCACCAGCACGGTCGTGGAAACGATGTGTTGCGCCTCTACGGCACGCCACAGATCGAGGCGGGTTCCGACCGCTTCAGATGCGACCGCGGTAGGCGTCCAGGTAGTTGAGGACACGGACCAATCCTTCCGGTTTGCGGACCAGTTCGGCCGGTATGCCGTTGAGTGCGGTATTTCGGTTTTCCAGCCAAAGCCGGGCCTGCCGGGTATGCCCCAGGATGGCATCCAGGGAGCGGAACAGACGCGCGAACAGCAAAGCCAGCTCCCATTCGCCTTTCCGGCCGGGGCTGAGGATATAGCTGCCGCCGGCAAGACGGGAGACGCTGGAGGGGCTGAGACAAAGAATGTCGGCGAGTGCCGCCTGATTGAACCCGAGAAGGTCGGCGGCGCGGATCACGGCTTTCGAAAGCGTCCGTCCGGCATCCGGAGCGGCGGCATAACGGGCTTGGGGCATGGCGTCTCTCCTGTTTCTCGGCGTTTCTTTTTGTTTCTGTACGTATTTTATGCATATTTTCTTTCTGTAGCAAGATCGATATCGTGTCTGCCGGGCCCGGTTGATTCGGTGCGTACGCTGTCCTATTCCTTGAAGTGCTTTCATCTCGTCCCTTCTCGCGCGCCACGGCGGAAGCCCGCATGTATACGCACCTGAAAACCCTGTCCGAACGGCCGGAGCCGTTTTCCACCTACACCGCCGACGTGCTGTGGACCGATCCCCACATCGCCGCGCAGATGCTGCGCTTTCATCTCGACCCGGAGAGCGACCTTGCCTCGCGGCGGCCGCAGCGCATCGAGAGCATCGTCGGCTGGATCGACGATGCGGTGGGGCTTTCCGGCAAGGCGGTGTGCGACCTCGGTGCGGGCCGGGGCTCTATGCGCTGCGCATGGCGGCGCGCGGCGCGCGGGTGACCGGAGTGGATTTTTCCGCCTCGTCGATCGCCCATGCCGCGGCGGCGGCGCGGGCGGCGGGCGTGGAGGCGGATTTCCGCACGGCCGACTATCTGCACGACGACCTGCCCGCAGGCCAGGACCTGGCCGTGCTGATTTACGGCGACTATTGCGCGCTCTCGCCGCAACGCCGCGCGCGGCTTCTGGCGCGGGTGCGCGGCGTGCTGCGCCCCGGCGGCGCCCTGGTCTTCGACGTCTTCTCCATCGGGGCGTTCGACGCCCTGACCGAGGTGGAGGAATGCGGGCGGTGCTACATGGCGGGGTTCTGGGCGCCGGGAGACTATTTCGGCTTCCGCCGCACGTTCCTCTATGCGGAGCGCAAGGTCGGCCTCGACCGCTATCTGATCGCGGCGCCGGAGCGCATCTTCACGGTGGACAACTGGATGCAGTATTTCGCACCGGAGAATGCCGTGGCGGAGGCCCGCGCCGCCGGGTTCTCCCGCATCGAGACGGTGGATGCGCTCACCGGCGGCGCCTGGACGCCGGGGGCGGACCCCTTCGCGGTGGTCGCCCGCGCCTGATCCCTGTCCTTGCGCCTTAGGCGCTCACCTTGTCCGCGGGAGGCTGCGGTTTGCCGCCGCGGGCGGCGACGCATTTGTGCTCCGCATGGGCGACCAGCCGCGCGCAGAGGTTTGCCGCCGGGGCCGATAGGGTGCGGCCTGCGTGGCGCACCAGATGGATGTTGCGGTGCGCGTCGAAGTTCGAGAACGGCACGATGGCGATGCCCGGATCGCGGAACTGGTAGAGGGTGAGCTCCGGCACGACGCAGGAGCCGAGCCCGTTGGCGACCAGGCCCATCATCGTGGTGAGCTGCTCCACTTCCAGCGAATCCTGCAGAATCTGCGGCGGAATGACCTTTTCGACGCGCTGGCGGATGCTGGTGGAATGGCGGAAGTTGAGCAGCGGCGAGTCGTAGAGCTCCTCGATGCGGATGGACTCCCGCTGCGCCAGCGGATGCCCCACCGGGCAGATGAAGTAGAAGGATTCCGTATACAGCAATTCGGAGATCAGGTCGGGATTGTCGGTCTCGCAGGCGGTGACGGCGAAATCGACGACGCCGTCGATGAGGAGCTGCAGGCATCGGTCGGAAACCGCATCGATCATTTCGACGCGCACCCCGGGGTACAGCCTGCGGAAATCCGGCAGCACCGCGGGCAGCCAGGCCACCGCGGTGGAGGGCAGCGCCGACAGCGACACCCGGCCGCGCTCGCCGCGGCGGATCGCCTCGATCTCCTTCATCGAGGAGTCGTGGAAGCTCACCAGATGCTCCGCGACCTCGGCGAACGCCTTGCTGTCCTCGGTCGGCCGCACCTGATGGGAATCGCGGTCGAACAGGCGGAAGCCCACCTCCTTCTCCAGGCCGGTGATCAGCGCGCTGAAGGCGGGCTGGGAGAGGCAGACGCTGGCTGACGCCCGGGTGAAATTGCGGTGCGCGAGCAGCGCGAGGAACGCCTTGAGGTGCTTCTGGGAGATGTTCATGCGCCGCGCCTTGCTTCAGGTTGCAGAGGAGGGAACGCCGACCCGTTTTCCTGCGGCGGAAGGGCCGCTTCGGACGGACGGGGGGGGAGATGAACCGCGGCGGAAGCATGCCATAGCCCGCCGGGCGCTGACAAGGGGCACACCCGCGCCGCGCGGACGGCGCAAAACCTGCGGTTTCGATGCGGCGAATCCGCGGAAAGCGGCAAAAACCCACCCCGAAAGAGGGGGCTTCATGTTCTCACCAGGTAGGTTCATAACTTTGAATAACTCTAGGAAGGTGGTTAACCCACGATAAGGCCGCTATCTATTGGCTTGACGAATAGGCCTATCAGAAGTTCCGATTTCCACCCCTGGCCCCCTTCCGGCATCCTCAAAAGTGTAGAAAACGCTTATTCCTGAATCCGGGGAACCGGATTCCGGAAGCAGAAGAGTTTTGTTTTCCTTACGAGCTTCACTCATCAATAAAAAGCACAGGGGGGCTATATCATGGTTGCCTTATTTGGGCTTCTTACTATCGTTCTTGTCCTCGCCGGTATCCTCAGCAAACGCGTTACCCCGATTACCGCACTGATCGTCGTGCCGATCATTACCGCGCTTCTCGCGGGTTTTTCGGCCAAGGCAACCGGTGGTTTCGCCGTGACCGGCATCAAGGCGCTTGCGCCGGTGGTCGGCATGTTCATCTTCGCGATCCTGTTCTTCGGGATCATCAAGGATGCGGGCACGCTTGACCCGATCATCGACGGCATCCTCCGCGTCGTCGGCGTGCGTCCGTCCCGCATTATGCTCGGCACCGCGGTTCTCGCCGCGATCGTCCATCTCGACGGTTCGGGCGCGGTGACCTTCCTGGTCACGGTTCCAGCGATGCTGCCGCTGTTCGACCGCCTGAAGATGGACAAGCGGATGCTCGCCTGCGTCGTCGCCATGGCGGCAGGCACCGCCAACATGCTGCCGTGGGGCGGCCCGACGCTGCGCGCGGCTTCCTCGCTGCATCTCGACATGAGCGTCCTCTACCTGCCGATGGTTCCGGTGCAGATCGCCGGCATCCTTTTCGTGTTCCTGTGCGCGTGGTTCCTCGGCAGCCGTGAAGAAAAGCGCCTGGCGCTCCTCGGCGGAGATTCCTCCGATGTCGTCACCAGCTACTCGCGCCCGGCCCTCACCGAGGCGGAGCAGAATCTTGTCCGTCCGAAGCTGTTCTGGTTCAACATCCTGCTCGTCCTCGTCGTGCTCGGCGTGATGATTTCCACCAAGACGCCTCCGGTGCTGTGCTTCATGGTCGGCACGGTGGTCTCCCTGGTGGTCAACTATCCCGACCTCAAGATGCAGCGCGAGCGCATCGACGCCCACGCCAAGGCGGCGTTGATGATGGGTTCCATTCTGCTCGCCGCGGGCGTGTTCACCGGCATCATGAAGAACACCAAGATGCTGACGGAAATGGCCACCTTCGTCTCCGCCCACATTCCGGCGGGCCATGGCCAGATTCTGCCGCTCATCCTCTCGGTCTTCGCGATGCCGCTCAGCCTGCTGTTCGACCCGGACTCCTTCTACTTCGGCATTCTGCCGGTTCTGGCGGAATCCGGTAAGGTGAAGGGCGTACCGGAAGTGCAAATGGGCCAGGCCGCGATCATCGGACAGATGACCACCGGCTTCCCGGTGAGCCCGCTCACCCCCGCCACCTTCCTGCTCGTCGGGTTGTGCGGCGTGGATTTGGCCGACCATCAGAAGTTTACTATCCCCTTCTTGTGGGCGACCTCGATCGTGATGACGATCGTCGCGATCCTCTTCGGTGTTTTCCCGATCTTCTAAGTACGTATAAGGAGACCCACAATGAAAACCATTCGCATAGGTACGGGCGCGGGGTATTCCGGCGATCGTATCGAGCCTGCGGTGGAATTGGCGGAAAAGGGCGAAATCGGCTATCTCGTCTTCGAGTGCCTGGCCGAGCGCACCATCGCCATCGCGCAGCAGGCCCGGCTCGCCAACCCCGACATGGGCTACGACGCGCTCATGGTCGACCGGCTGCGGGCGGTTCTGCCCGCCTGCCGCAAGAACGGCGTGCGCATCATCACCAACATGGGCGCGGCCAATCCTCTCGCCGCCGGCCGCAAGGCGGTG
Source organism: Rhodospirillaceae bacterium (assembly GCA_050253435.1). Classification (GTDB taxonomy): domain Bacteria; phylum Pseudomonadota; class Alphaproteobacteria; order Rhodospirillales; family Rhodospirillaceae; genus Oleispirillum. The sequence continues at coordinate 3,394 of JBFWJB010000023.1, read as the reverse complement.
GACGTGGCGAAGGAGCTGGGCTTCACCGGCATCAAGGTGGCGACGGTTTCGGGCGACGAGGTGCGTGACCTCGTGATTTCCGAGAGCCTGCGCCTCGACGAGAGCGGCAAGCCCGCGGCGGAAATGGCGGAGGCCATCGTCTCCGCCAACGCCTACCTCGGCGCGCGGCCCATCGCCGATGCGCTGGGGCAGGGCGCCGACATCGTCATCACCGGCCGCGTCGCCGACCCGTCGCTGTTCCTCGCGCCGATGCTCCACGAGTTCGGCTGGTCGGACACCGACTGGGAGAAGCTCGGCAAGGGCACGGTGGTCGGCCATCTGATGGAGTGCGCCGGACAGGTGACCGGCGGCTACTACGCCGACCCCGGCGTGAAGGACGTTCCCGGCCTCGGCCATCTCGGCTTTCCCATCGCCGAGGTGGACGAAACCGGCCGCGCGGTGATCACCAAGGTCGCCGAGGCGGGCGGCATCGTCACCACCGATACCTGCAAGGAGCAGATCATCTACGAACTCCACGATCCGCATGCCTACAAGACCCCGGACGTGACCGCCGACTTCTCCGGCGTGCGCTTCGTCCAGGAGGGGCCCGACCGGGTGCGCGTCGAGGGCGGCAACGGACGGGAACGCCCGGAAACGCTCAAGGTCTCGGTGGGTTACAAGGACGGCTTCCACGGCGAAGGGCAGATCTCCTACGCCGGGCCGGGGGCGGTGGCGCGCGGCCGCCTGGCGCTCGACATCGTCGCCGAGCGTCTGGAGACCGTCGGGCTCAAGGCGGACGAGATCCGCTACGACCTGATCGGCGTCAACTCCCTGCATGGGGAGGGACTCTCCCAGGGAGCCGAGCCCTATGAGGTCCGGGTGCGGGTGATCGCGCGCACCCGCGACAAGCGCAACGCCACTCTGGTGGGCAACGAGGTGGAGACCCTCTACACCAACGGCCCGGCCTGTGGCGGCGGCGCGGCGAAAAGCGTCAAGGAAATCGTTGCGATGGACTCGACGCTGGTGCCACGCGCCGCGGTGAATCCCCATGTCGATATGCTGGAGGCCTGAGCGATGAAACTGCACGAAATTGCGCACTCCCGCACCGGCGACAAGGGGAACATCTCCAACATCTCCTTGATCGTCTACAAGCCCGAGGACTACGAGCGGGTGAAGGCCGCGGTGACCCCCGAGCGGGTGAAGCAGTACTTCTCCTCCATCGTGACGGGTAAGGTGGTTCGCTACGAACTGCCCAACATCCATGCGCTGAATTTCGTCATGTACGGCGCCCTCGGCGGCGGCGTGACGCGGTCCATCGCACTCGACGCCCATGGCAAGTCCCTGGCTTCGGCGCTGATGAACATGGAAATCAGCTGACGCGCAGCGTGGAAAGGGGCGCGCGAGCGCCCTTTTCCACCGTCGTGTCGATAGATGAAAAAGATTCTTCTAGCGCTGAACGCCATTCATCGTCACTCTGAGCAAACGTTTGCGTACATCGACCGGCTTGTCCGTTGCGCGTTCGCAGGCAGCGGGATGATTTGCCGGTTGCGTACGGCGCTGGCGGCGCTCCGCACGACATAATCTTGTCTCCGGTTCGTGACCGGGGAGGCAGCAGGAAGGACGACATGACGAACAAAGTCATATCCTACGAAGGGGCGGTGAGCCTGATCCCGGATGGCGCGGTCTTGATGATCGGCGGATTTCTGGGGGTTGGGACGCCGCACGGCTTGGTGGCGGAACTGGTTCGCCAGGGCAAGCGCGACCTCACGGTGATCGGCAACGACACGGCGTTTCCGAACAACGGCATCGGCAAGCTGATCGATGCGAAGCTGGTGAAGAAGGTGATCGCCAGCCACATCGGGACCAACCCGGAGACGCAGCGCCAGATGATCGCGGGCGAGCTCGAGGTGGACCTGGTTCCGCAGGGCACGCTGGCGGAGCGGATTCGCGCGGCGGGCTTCGGCCTGGGCGCGGTGATCACCCCGACCGGGGTCGGCACGATCGCGGCCGAGGGCAAGCGCACCATCGAGATCGAGGGCAAGACCTACCTGGTGGAGATGCCGCTTGCGGCGGACTTTGCGCTGATCCGCGCGAAGCGCGCGGACTATGCGGGCAATCTCGAATACGCGTTCACATCGCGGAACTTCAACCCGCTGATGGCCTACGCCGCGGACATGGTGATCGCGGAGGCGGAAGACGTGGTTCCGGTGGGGGTGATCTCTCCGGACACGGTGGTCACGCCGTACGTGGTGGTGGATCACCTGGTGGCGAAGGGAGGCTGCTGAGATGGACGCGAAAGAACTGATCGCCCGGCGCGTTGCGCTGGAGCTCAAGGACGGCGAACTGGTCAATCTCGGCATCGGGCTTCCGACGCTGGCGGTGAACTACCTGGACCCGAGCGTGCGGGTGTCGTTCCAGGCGGAGAACGGGATCGTCGGGTTTTCGGCGCTGCCGGAAGGGATGCCGCCGCTTGCCGACCTCACCGACGCGGGGGCGACGCCGATCGGCGCGCTGCCCGGCGCGTGCGCCTTCGATTCCTGCGTCTCCTTCGGCCTGATCCGCGGCGGCCATCTGGCTGCGACGGTTCTCGGCGGCCTGCAGGTGGACGAGGCGGGGCAGCTCGCCAACTGGGTGGTGCCCGGCAAGATGGTGCCCGGCATGGGCGGCGCGATGGACCTGGTGACCGGGGCGAAGCGGGTGATCGTGGCGATGACCCACACCGCCAAGGGCGCGCCGAAGATCCTCAAGAAATGCACTCTGCCGCTGACCTCGGTGCGGCGCGTCGATCTGATCGTCACCGAACTTGCGGTGATCGAGCCGACCGATGCGGGCCTGGTGCTCAAGGAGACCGCCCCCGGCGTCTCCGTCGCCGACGTCGTCGCCGCGACCGAGGCCAAGCTGATCGTTCCGGACACCGTTCCGGAAATGCCGCTCAAAGCCGCCTGACGCTCAGGCGAGGCAACGAGATGCCGGACATCGCGGGATCCCAGGTGGTGCGCAAGGAGGGAAGGCCTCAGGGCCTCCCCGTCCACGCCACACCCGCGTGTCCGGCCACGGCGCACGGCGGCCTTCGGGCCCGCCGGCGCGACGACACGCTCCCCACCAGCCGCCCGAACCCACTCGGGCGGCCCGGCTTCGCCCGTTCGGCCATCACTTTCCCCCTAGCCGGCGGGCGGAGCCTCAAGATTTCGCGGGAAAGGCCGCGAGTTACGGTTCGGTTGCCGGGCGGCCCGGCTCTGCGCCATGCGGGCGCGGACGCGGCCACGGCAGATCATCGGAAAAGGACACATCATGACTGAGATCGTCATTGCGGGCGCGGCCCGCACGCCCATCGGCACTTTCAACGGCGCGCTCTCCACGGTGCCCGCCCACATGCTCGGCAAGGTCGCCATCGTCGAGGCGCTGAAGCGCGCCA
>JBFWJB010000022.1:0-17181 GCA_050253435.1 Rhodospirillaceae bacterium | reverse complement strand
GAAGGCCGCATAGACCGCCTCGGTGGTGACGGTGGCCGCCATCGGCAGGAAGCCGCCGGTGATGCCCTTGGAGAGGCAGACGAAGTCCGGCGTCACCTGCGCCTTGAGGCAGGCGAAGAGGTCGCCCAGGCGGCCGAAGCCGGTCATCACCTCGTCGAAGATGACCAGCGTACCCGCGGCCTTGAGTTTTTCCGTCCACGCCTTGAGGAAGGCCGGGCGGCACATCCGCATGCCGCCCGCGCCCTGCACCAGGGGCTCGACGATGGCGGCGGCCACCGTATCGCCGTGCTCGGCGAGGTAGGCGTCGAGGGCGGCGAGCGCCTTGGCCTCCTTGGCGTCCACGGCTTCATCGCCGTCCCAGGTGGGGGCGTTGGGCATGGTGTCGACGGAGAACAGCATCTCGCCCCAGACGTCGAAGATGCCGCAGCTGACGCCCGCGGACATCGCGCCCACGGTGTCGCCGTGATAGGCGCCGTCCATGGCGACGAAGCGGGTGCGGCGCGCGTCGCCGCGGTTCTTGGCGTACTGCACCGCCATTTTCATCGCCACCTCGACGGCGGTGGAGCCGTTGTCGGAATAGAAGACGCGGGTGAGCGGTTGCGGCAGCAGGGCGGCGATGCCCTCGGCGAGGTCCACCGCCGGGGCATGGGTGCAGGTGGCGAAGATCACCTGTTCCAGGGTGTGCGCCTGGTGCGCCACCGCGTCGGCGATCGCCGGGTGGGCATGGCCGTGCAGGTTGACCCACCATGAGGAGATCATGTCGAGGATTTCGTTGCCCTCGGCATCGGTAATGACGGCGCCCTGCGCCTTGACCACGGGGATCGGCTCCGGCGCGGTCTGCGCCTGGGTGAAGGGGTGCCAGATGACGCGGCGGTCGCGGGCGAGAAGGTCGGAGGTCATGGGGCAACTCCTTGCAGCAGCGGCGCGAAGGCGGCGGCGAGGCCGGGCAGCGCCTGCGCGGCGGAAAGCAGGCGCGCGGGCGTCGGCTCCGGGATGAAGGGCAGGGTGCCGAGGCAGGGCGCGCCGGAGACCCGTTCGATGGTGCGCGGGTTGTCGGCGCGGATGAAGGCGTCCGCCTCGTCCTGCGGGCGGGTTTCGTTGAGCACCACGCCGAGCACCGGGATGCGGCGCGTTTTCAGCGCCTCCAGGGAGAGCAGCACGTGGTTGATGCTGCCCAGGCCGACGCGGCCGACCAGCACCACCGGCAGGGCGAGCGCGGCGAACAGGTCGATCATCATCTCGGAGCCGTTGAGCGGCACCATCAGGCCGCCCGCGCCCTCCACCACGATGGCGGCGCGGCGCGCGGCCAGCGCGCGGGCGGCTTCGGCAATCGCGGCGACGCTGGGCGGGGTTTCCCCCGGCGCGGCGGCGAGGTGCGGCGAGCACGCGGGTTTGAAGCAGAAGGGCTGCATCAGCGCGCGTTCTTCCGGCGCGGGGTCGAGGCCGAGCATGCCGAGGGTGAAGTCGAGGTCCGGCGCGTGCCACAGGCCGCTTGCATCGCGGGAAGCGCCGGTCTGGGTCGGCTTCATCGGCGCGAGGTCGAGTCCTGCGTGCCGCAGCCACAGGGCGAGCGCGGCGGTGGTCATGGTCTTGCCGACGTCGGTATCGGTGCCGGTGACGACGAAGCCCCTGAGCATGGGCAGGCTCCTTTCGTTTCAGCGGTGGGCGATCAGGGTGAGCACCCGGTAGGTGGCGGGCACCCCCGCATCGGTGCGGAAGTCCCGTTCGTAGGCGGCGGTGAGGCGGTGCACCTCGCGCGGGGAGAGCGGCTTGGAGGCGCCCTTGAAAGTTGCGCCGATGCCCTTGAACGACTTCAGCACCGCGAAGGCGTCGGCATAGGGGATGGCGATGTCCTGGGTGTCGGCGTGAATGATGGAAAGCCCCGCGGCGGCGGCCCAGGCGGCATAGGCGTCTTCCGGCGGATAGGAGAGCGCCTCCAGCGGGCGCTTGAGCGCCACCGCGTGGGCGGCGGCCAGCTCGAACAGGCTGCCGTGCACCGGCACCGCGAGGGCGAAGATCCCACCCGGCGCGAGCGCCGTGGCGAAGCGGGCGATGGTCCCCGGCTTGTCGGCGAACCACTGCATGGCGAAAGACGAGGCGACAAGGTCGAAGGCGTTGCCCTCGGCGTCGAAGTCTTCCGCATCGCCGCAGAGGAAGACGTGCGGATACGGCCAGGCGGCGCGGCAGGCGCCGACCATGGCGGGCGCCAGGTCCATGCCTGCGATCCGCGCGGAGGGAAACAGCCGGGTGAGTTGCCGCGTCAGCACGCCGGTGCCGCAGCCGATGTCGAGGATGGTGCGCGGCGAGAAGCCGGGCGGCAGGCTTTGCGCCAGATGGCCGGCGGCGGGCAGTTGCACCGCCGCGTTGTCCTCGTAGGTGGCGGCGGCGGCGGAAAAGTTGGCGGCAACGGCGGATTTGACGACGCTCATTCCTGTCCTCCTGCGCCGGTCAGCGCGGCCAGCACCTCGGCGACCATGCGCGGATGGGTGAGCGGCAGGGCATGGCTGCCGCCCGCCACCGCCAGCACCGTGACGTGGGGGAGGCCGTCGGCAAGCTGTTGCGCCGCATGCACGCCGACGATGCGGTCGTCGTCGCCCTGCATCGCCACCGTGGGCACCACGATGCGCGGCAGTTGGCGGCGCAGGTCGGTTTCCGCCAGGGCGGCGAGGCCTGAGTCCAGGGCCTTGGCGTCGAGCGGCGCGAGCACGGCGGGGATGTCGTCGAAGTCGAAGCCGCTGCGGTCTCCGGCCAGGGCCTCGGCCCAGAAGGCGCGGACGATGCCCTTCGCGTCGCGGCGCAGTCCCTGGCGCATCGCGCGCAGCGAGGCGGCATCGGCGCCGAGGCCGCTCTCGTCGGCGAGCAGGCGCACCGGCGTGGCGATCAGCAACAGCGCGGAGAACAGCTCCGGCGCGGTGAGCGCCGCCTTGAGCGCGATCTGCCCGCCGAGGGACCACGCGGCCACCGCCACCGGCGCGTCGACCGGGTTGCCCGCGGCGGCGTTGGCCCGCGCCGCGGCCTCGCGCATCGCGCCCGCGGGGTCGGCGAGGCCTTCCCACCAGTTGAGGTGCGCAACCGGGGCGTCCTGCGGCAGGGCGGCGAGAACCGCATCCCAGGCCCTGGGGCCGGTGGACCAGCCGGAGCAGAACACCACGGCGGCGGTCATGGCAGCACTCCGAGTTCCGCTCCCACCTCGGCGAAGGCGTCCGCCGCGGCGACGAGGTCGGCGGCGGAATGCGCGCGGGTGACGGTGATGCGCAGCCGCGCGGTGCCGGGCGGCACCGTCGGCGGGCGGATCGCGCCGCAGAGGATGCGCCGTTCCGTCAGGCGTTCGGCGAAGGAGAGCGCGGCGTGGTTGTCGCCCACCATCACCGGCAGGATCGGCGAGGCGACGGCGGCCGGCATGGCGAAGCCCACCGCGGCGAGCAGGGCGTGCATGTGGCGCGCCCGGTCCATCAGTTCCTCGCCCAGTGCGCCGCGGTTCTCGATGAAAAGGCCGAGCGCGGCGTGGGAGGCGGCGATGCAGGCGGGCGGCAGGCCGGTGGAATAGATGAAGCTGCGCGCGCGGTTGACGATCAGCGCGGCGAGCACGTGCGAGCACGCGGCAAAACCGCCGTAGCTGCCGAAAGCCTTGCCCATGCCGCAGGTGAGCACGTCGGGCCGCATTCCCAATTCGGCGCACAGGCCCGCGCCCGCGGGGCCGAGCACGCCGATGGCATGGCTTTCGTCCACCACCAGGAGCGCGCCGTGGCGGCGCGCGATGGCGAAGATCTCGGCGAGCGGCGCGGCGTCGCCGTCCATGGAAAAGATCGAATCGGTGACGACGATGCGGGTCTCGCCCGCCTGCGCCGGGTGGCGGGAGAGCAGGGTCTCCAGATGGGCGGTGTCGTTGTGGCGGTAGCGGTGCCACTTGCCACCGGACATCAGGGCGCCGTCGATCAGGCTCGCGTGGTTGAGCCGGTCGCAGAAGACCTGGGCGCGATCCCCGGCAAGCGCGGGGATCACGCCGAGATTGGTGAGAAAGCCGCTGCCGAACACCAGCGCCGTCTCCATGCCGGTGAAGTCGGCAAGCGCGGTTTCCAGGGCGGCGTGCACGGAGAGATGACCGGTGGTCAGGCGCGAACCGCCCGACGAACAGCCGAGCTGCCGCACCGCCGCGGTGGCGGCGTCGGCGAGCGCCGGATGGTGGGCAAGGTCGAGGTAGTCGTTGGACGAGAAGTTGAGCCACGTCTCGCCGCCGATCTCCATCTTGCCGCGGTTGTCGGGCAGGGCCCTGAGGCTGCGCAAGAGGCCGCGCCGCCTCAGGTCCGCAAGCGCCTGGTCCGGTGTCATTTCCCGCTTCCTCAGGCTGCGGAGGCGCCGAGCGAATCCTCGGAGGCGGATTCGACCTCCACCTCGAAGCCCAGGTCCTTGATCATTTCGACCGCCTCGTTCGGGGTCTGGCCGTCGCAGGTGAGATAGCCTTCCACGAAGATCGAGTTGGCCGCGTACATCGCCAAGGGCTGCAGCGAGCGCAGGTGGAATTCCCGCCCGCCGGCGACGCGCAGGTCCACGTCCGGGTGCATGAAGCGGGCGAGGGCCAGCGCCTTTAAGCACTTGCGCGGCGTGAGGTTGGGGTCGAGGTCGCCGAACGGCGTGCCCGGCACCGGAATCAGGAAGTTGACCGGAATCGACCGCGGCCCGATGGCGCGCAGCGCGTCGAACATGTCGAAGATGTCGTCCTCGGTCTCGCCCTGGCCGATGATGCCGCCGGAGCAGATGTCCAGGCCCGCTTCCTTGGCGGTCATCAGGTTCTTCACGCGGTCGGCGTAGGTGTGCGAGGTGCAGATGTTGGCGTAGTGCCGCTCGCTGGTGTTGAGGTTGTGGTTGATGCGGTCGAGGCCCGCTTCCTTCAACTTTTTCGCCTGGTCCAGCGACAGAAAGCCGATGGAGAGGCAAAGCTCGATCGAGGTCTCGGCCTTGATCGAACGCACCATGTCGGCGAGCGTATCGATCTCGCGGTCGGTGGGCTGGCCGCCGGACAGCGCCATGCAATAGCGCTTGGCGTCCATGGCGGTGGCGCGCTGCGCCTCGTCCATCGCCTTTTCCTTCTGCCACAGCTTGTATTTTTCGATCGGCGCATGGGAGACTCGCGACTGCGAGCAGTAGTGGCAGTCCTCGCCGCAGAGGCCGCTTTTGATGTTGCTCAGAAGCTGCACGTGCACGCGGTTGCCGCGGTAGTGGCGGCGCACCTTGTAGGCGGCGGCGAGGATATCCATCACCGCGTCGTCCGGCGCGGCGAGCACCGCGATCCCCTGTTCGCGGCTGAGCGGCTGCTTGGCGATCGCCTGTTCGGCGATGGCTTGGTAGTTCATGGCGGTTCCCCTTCCGTCCATTTTATACGAAATGCAAACGGGCCGGACCATACCCCCGGGGGAGCCGCCTGTCCAGATTCGCAGGCGTACATGCGCATGCTTGCCTTGACGGCGCGGCTGGCGCATCCTCTCGGGTCACGGGCTGACCGGCCGGGGGCGCGGCCGGATGGAGGGAAGCCCCGCGCACCGGCTGGGGGGCTTTGCGCGGGGGCGCGACTCCCCATATATCGCTTAACAAGCCTGCTCTCGTTTGGGTGGCGCGTGGATTAAGGGTAGGGCGATGGGGTCGGTGGTTTCGTTTACGGAATCGGGTGAAATGGGCGTCGCGATGCCGGGCGTGGCGGCGCGGGCCGGCGAGCCCGGCCTGCACATCGACCGCCGCGGCGCCTGGTTCTATGCGGGGGAACCCTTCGCCCGCAAGGACATGGTCTGCCTGCTCGCCTCGCGCCTGCGCCGCTCCGCCGACGGCGGCTACGAGGTGCTTCTGCCCTGCGACCCCCAGCCCCTGCCGGTCACGGTGGAGGACGTGCCCTTCCTCGCGGTCGAGGTGTTCGTTTGCGGCGCGGGCGACTCGCAGGTGGTGAGCTTCCGCACCAATGTGGACCGCATCGTCACGCTGGACGCGGAGCATCCGCTTTTTCTTGCGGAGGACGCGGAAACCGGCGAATCGGTGCCGTATCTCAGCCTCGGCGACGGCATTTCGGCGCGCCTGTCGCGCCCCGTGTATTATGAACTCGCGGCCTTGGGCGAGGCGCGTCAGCACGATGGAAAGGACGTTATCGGTCTATGGAGCAGTCGGCAGTTCTTTGTTCTCGGCACGATGGTCTAGCTGGAATTACGGTTTCGGACATCGCGGCGCGGCTGGCGCGCCTGGGCTCTTCGCCGATTCTCTCCGACCTTGGGGTTTCCGACGCGTTGAACCGGGAAGCGGACCTGCTTTCGGTGACGCCGGGGCGCGAGGGCTGGCGCCCGAGCGTGGACAAGACCCAGCCCGCCGGGGTGCTGGTGCCGCTGGTCGAGCATGACGGCGGCCTCTCACTCCTGCTCACCAAGCGCACCGACCACCTGCACCACCACGCCGGACAGATCTCGTTTCCCGGCGGACGCAAGGAGGACGGCGACCCCGACATCACCGCCACCGCCCTGCGCGAAACCGAGGAGGAAATCGGCCTGCCGCCCGCCGCGGTGCAGGTTCTCGGGGTGCTGCCGCAGTACGTGACGCTCACCGCCTATGCGATCACCCCGGTGGTCGGCGTGGTGACGCAGCCGTTCGCGCCGCGCCCCGACCCCTTCGAGGTGGCCGACGTGTTCGAGGTGCCGCTCGCCCACGTGCTCGACCCGGCGCAGCACCAGCGCCACTTCCGCGAAGAGAACGGCCGCCGCCGCGGCTATTACGCCATCCCCTACGGCGACCGGCTGATCTGGGGGGCGACGGCGGGGATTCTGGTGAATTTCTCCCGCCTCATGGCCTCCGCATGACCAGCCTGCTGCTGCGCTACCTGCTGCCCTTCCTCGCGCCGTTTCTCGGCTATTTCGCCTGGGTGTGGCTGATGCGCCGCTTCGGCTCGGAACGCGAATGGACCCACCCCTGGCACGTGCTGTTCCTCGCCGGGACGCTGTGCCTGCTCGCGGTGCTCGGGCTGTTCGCGCTCACCGGCGGCGCGCCCGCCGGCTCCACCTACGTGCCGCCGGAATACAAGGACGGCCACATCGTCCCCGGCCACTACCTGCCGCCGAAAAACTAAAAACGTTGCGAGGGGACTCGGTCCCCTCGCGCACCCCATGACTTTACGTTTTTGCGCGTAGCGCCATAAACTTGCTGTGGATGCAGCAGGGGTTGATTGCCGCTTCGCGGCGAAAAACTTAAGGGGGGTGCGGAGGGACCGAGTCCCTCCGCGAAGTTTTGGTTTTAGACCGGTGGAGGCTTGCGTGGACCCGGTGGGGCAGATCGCGTCGCAGGACTGGCTGGTTCATCCCGACACCCGCGCGGTGATGGCGGCGTTGTCCGCGCGCGGCGCGGTGGCGCGGTTCGCCGGGGGGTGTGTGCGCGATGCGGTGCTCGGGTTGCCTGTGCACGACGTGGACATCGCGGTGGACTGTCCGCCCGCGGAGACGATGAGCCTGCTCGCCGCGGCGGGGATCCGCGCGGTGCCCACCGGCTTCGCCCACGGCACGGTGACCGCGGTGACACCGTCGCGCGCCTTCGAGATCACCAGCCTGCGCCACGATGTAGAGACCGACGGCCGCCATGCGGTGGTCGCCTTCACCGGCGACTGGGAGGCGGATGCGGCGCGCCGCGATCTTACCATCAATGCGCTTTATGCCGATGCCGAAGGCGCGGTTTACGACCCTTGCGACGGCTTGGCCGACCTTGGGGCGCGGCGGGTGCGCTTCGTCGGCGAGGCGGAGCGCCGCATCGCCGAGGACGGCCTGCGGATTTTGCGCTTCTTCCGGTTTTTCGGGCGCTACGGCGCGCCGCCCGCCGATGCTGCGGCGCTGGCCGCCTGCCGCAAGCTCGCGCCGATGCTGGATGCGCTCTCCGGCGAGCGGGTGTGGGCGGAGATGCGGCGCATCCTCGCAGGGCCGGACCCCGGCGAGGTTCTGCTTTTGATGCGCGGCGAGGGGCTGACCGACCGGCTGATGCCCGGCGCGCTGGAGCCGGGGCGGCTGCGCGTGCTGGCGTGGCTCGAGACCCGCGGCCTCAATATGGCGGAGGTGGAAGCTTCGGCGGTGCGGCGGCTTGCCGCCCTGATCGCCGGGGAGGATGCGGATTGCGCCCGCGCCGGGGCGCTCGCCGACGCCTGGCGTTTTTCCAATGCGGAGCGCGACCGCCTGCTCGGCGCGCTGGCGCCGCTGCCGGAGCCTTTGACCGTGGAGATGCCGCGGGATGCGGCGCGGCGCGTGCTCTACCGCCTGGGGGCGGAGCGCTGGCGCGACCGCGTGCTGATCGCCTGGGCCGACTACCGCCACCGCCACGGTGGGCGCGGGCCGCTGCCCGGGGCGCGCGGCAGCGCCGCCTGGGAAGCGCTGTTGCGCCTGCCGGAGACCGCTGCGGTGCCGGAGTTTCCGGTATCCGGGATGGACGTGCTGGCCCTCGGCGCGGAGTCGGGGCCGGCGGTCGGTGCGGCGTTGCGGCGGCTGGAGGCGGAATGGGCGGCGGGGGATTTCGCCCTTGGCCGCGAGGCGCTGCTGGCGCGCCTGGCGGAGATCGCGGGCGAGGGGTGACCCCTGTCACTTCGCATATGCCGCTCTTAGTTCTATGTGAGGTAGAGAGAGCAGGCCCATTGGCGCGGGAGGAGGGCCGCCTTGGCGAAGCATTCGGTCTGTTTCATCGGCGACGAAACCCTGCTGGGCCTGCGCGACCCGGAGGGTTTCGGCTGGCCGCAGCGCCTGACGCGGGCGGAGCGGGACATCGGCCATGCCGTGGTCGCCTACGGCCTCGGCGTGGAGGCGGACACCACCGCCGACGTCGCCCGCCGCTGGCGCGCCGAGGCGGAGGCGCGGCTTGCCGCCCTGCCGGCCTCCGCCCTGGTGTTCTGCTTCGGCCTCAACGACCAGGCGGCCAACGGCGACGGCGTGCGCGTGCCCCTGCCCGAGACCCTCTATCTTGCCGAGGCGGTGATCGCCGAGGCGGCGTCGTGGCGCGCCTGTTTCTGGATCGGGCCTCCGCCGGTGATGTCGGGCGGCGCTTCGGTGCCGGGGCGGCAGGGCAGGCCCCTGTTCTACGACCCGGTGCGCCTGCGCGGGCTGACCCAGGGCTTCGCCGCCATCGCGGCGCGCTGCGGCGTGCCGTTCCTCGACCTGTGCGGCGCGCTGTCCGCCGATGCCCGCTATGTGCGGGCGCTGCGCGGCGGCAACGGGGTGATTCCGGCGAGCGAAGGCCAAGCGGTGATCGCCGCGGCGGTCGGCGCCTGGACGCCCTGGCGCGACTGGCTGGACAACGGCCGCGCCACCAACCTGCACTTCGTGCCCGCAGCGGCGGGCGGCTAGGCTTCGGGAAAACCGCCGGTCTGGCGCAGCCCCTCGGCCAGCGCGATCGCCGCGGTCATCGCGACATTGAGGGAACGCGTTTCCGCGCGGATCGGCACCACCAGGCGCGCATCCGCCGCGGCGTGCACCGCCTCGGGCGCGCCCGCGCTCTCACGGCCGAACAGCAGGATGTCGTCCGCGGCGAAGGCAAAGGCGGAAAGCGGCGTCGCGCCGCGCGTGGTCAGCAGCACCAGGCGCGCGCTTCCGGCGGCGGCGCGGAACGCCGCCCACGAGGCGTGGCGGCGCATTTCCGCCAAATTCACGTAATCCATGCCGACGCGCCTGAGCTTCTTGTCGTCCCAGACGAAGCCTTCCGGTCCGATGATGTCGAGTCCCACGCCGAAGCAGGCGCAAAGCCGCAGGATCGCGGCGACGTTCTGCGGGATGTCGGGTTCGTAGAGGGCGATGCGCATGGGGCGGAAGCTTTTGAGCAAACCGGGAAAACGGGATACTTTTTCGGGTATGGGCGACTGCCCACCCCTAGGAAAGAGCCTGGCGAATTCCTAGCTGTTGCACAAGTGCCCGAGAAGATGATGTTTTGAGTCAGGGGGAAAGGATGTCCGCAGATTCGATGAAGGACGCATCTCGCCGCGATTTCCTGCTGCACGCCGCCACTGCGGTGGGCGTGGCGGGCGCGGCGGCGGCGGCCTGGCCGTTCATCGACAGCCTCAACCCGGCGGCGGATACGCGTGCGCTGTCCTCCATCGAGGTGGACCTCGCCCCGATCGCGGTGGGCATGGCGATCACCGTGAAGTGGCGCGGCAAGCCGGTGTTCATTCGCCACCGCACCGAGGCCGAGATCGCCGCAGCCGAAAAGGTGAAGGTGGACGACCTGCGCGACCCGCAGCCGGACTCTGCGCGCGTCGTCAAGCCCGGCTGGCTGATTCTCGTCGGCGTGTGCACCCATTTGGGCTGCGTGCCCCTGGGGCAGAAGCCCGCCGATCCGCGCGGCGATTTCGGCGGCTGGTTCTGCCCCTGCCACGGCTCCCACTACGACACCTCGGGCCGCATCCGCAAGGGCCCCGCGCCGAAGAACCTGGCGGTGCCGCAGTACACCTTCCTGACCGACACCACGGTCCGCATCGGCTGATCCGGCTGGAGACGAGAGACCCATGAGCGCCCCAGGAAAACTCAACAAAGCCCTCGACTGGTTCGACTCCCGTCTGCCGATCATCTCTTTGATGAAGCATTCCGCGGTCGAGTATCCGACGCCGAAGAACCTGAACTACTGGTGGAACTTCGGCTCGCTCGCGGGCTTCATGCTGGTGATGATGATCGCCACCGGCCTGTTTCTGGCGATGCAGTACACGCCGCACGTGGACATGGCGTTCAATTCGGTCGAGCGCATCATGCGCGACGTCAACTACGGCTGGCTGATCCGCTATCTGCACATGAACGGCGCGTCGATGTTCTTCGTCGTCGTCTACATCCACGTCTTCCGCGGCCTCTACTACGGCTCCTACAAGCCGCCGCGCGAGCTTCTGTGGTGGATCGGTCTGGTCATCCTGCTGTTGATGATGGGCACCGCGTTCATGGGCTATGTGCTGCCCTGGGGGCAGATGAGCCTGTGGGGCGCGACCGTGATCACCAACCTGTTCTCCGCCTTCCCGGTGGTCGGCGAGCACATCGTCACCCTGTTGTGGGGCGGCTTCTCGGTGGACAACCCGACGCTCAACCGCTTCTTCGTGCTGCACTTCCTGCTGCCGTTCGCCATCCTCGGCGTGGTGGTGATCCACGTCTGGGCGCTGCACACCGTGAAGTCCAACAATCCCTTGGGCATCGATGTTGCGGGTCCGCAGGACACCATTCCCTTCCATCCCTACTACACGGTGAAGGATTTCTTCGGCATCGGGGTGTTCCTCATCGTCTACGCGGTGTTCGTGTTCTGGTATCCCAACGTCCTCGGCCACCCGGACAACTACATCCCGGCCAACCCGATGGTGACGCCGCCGCATATCGTGCCGGAGTGGTACTTCCTGCCGTTCTACGCGATTTTGCGCGCGGTGCCGGATAAGCTGATGGGCGTGCTCGCGATGTTCGGCGCGATCCTCATCCTCTTCGCCCTGCCGTGGATCGATTCCTCGCCGGTGCGCTCCGGCACCTTCCGCCCCTGGTTCAAGAAGGCGTTCTGGGTGTTCGTGCTCGACTGCTTCGTGCTCGGCTATGCCGGGGCGATGCCCGCCGAGGGGGTGTGGATCACCGTCGGCCGCATCGCCGCGGGGTACTACTTCCTGCATTTCCTGGTGATTTTGCCGCTGCTCGCGCGGTTCGAGAAGACCCTGCCGCTGCCGGAGAGCATCGCCGCCCCGGTGCTCAAGGGCACCACCGCCGCGGCGCTGGCGCTCGCCGCGTTCCTCGCCGCGCCCGGCCCGGCGCACGCCTCCGAGGGCGCGGCCCTGCGCCACCAGTCGTGGTCGTGGCAGGGGGTATTCGGCACCTACGACGAGGCGCAGCTCCGCCGCGGCTATCAGGTCTACCGCGAGGTCTGCGCCGCCTGCCACAGCATGAACCTGATCCATTTCCGCAACCTGTCGCGCCTCGGCTACACCGAGGACGCGGTGAAGGAGTTCGCGGCCTCCTATCAGATCGCCGACGGCCCGGACGACAACGGCGACATGTTCGACCGCAAGGGCCTGCCGTCCGACCGCTTCCCCGCGCCGTTCCCCAACGAGCAGGCGGCCAAGGCGGCCAACGGCGGCGCCGCGCCGCCCGATCTGTCGCTGATCGTGAAAGCGCGCGAGGGCGGGCCGGACTACGTGTTCTCGCTGATCACCGGTTTTGCGCCGCAGCCGCCGGACCACGAGCTGCCGCCCGGCAAGTACTACAACACCGTCTTTGCCGGCAACGCGATCTCGATGCCGCCGCAGATCTCCGACGGCCTGGTGGACTATGCCGACGGCACCGCCAACAACGCCGAGCAGATCGCCCGCGACGTCACCGCCTTCCTGCAGTGGGCGGCGGAGCCGGAGCTGGAGGAGCGCCACGCCATGGGCGTCAAGGTGGTGCTGTTCCTTTTCGTCGTCACTGCGCTGTTCTATGCCCTGAAGCGCCGCGTCTGGGCCTCGGTGCACTGACGGCCCCGGTTAATCCCTTGTCCGACCCGGAGCGCACGCGGTATCGTGCGGTCCGGGTTTGTTTTTTCGTGAGGGGGTGAGCATGGGCCAAGCGATTCTGGGGGTCATCGGCGGCTCCGGCGTCTACGACATCGACGGGTTGACCGAGCGGCGCTGGGTGAAGGTGGAAACCCCCTTCGGCGATCCCTCCGACGAACTCCTCTTCGGCACCCTCGACGGGCAGCCCCTGGTGTTTCTGCCGCGCCACGGCCGCGGCCACCGCATCTCCCCCTCGGGGCTCAACTTCCGCGCCAACATCCACGCGCTGAAGCAGGTGGGGGTGACCGACATCGTTTCCGTCTCCGCCGTCGGCAGCCTGCGCGCCGACCTGCCGCCCGGCACCTTCGTCATCGTCGACCAGTTCATCGACCGCACCTTCGCCCGCGAGAAGAGCTTTTTCGGCACCGGCCTGGTGGCGCACGTCTCCTGCGCCGAGCCGGTGTGCGCCCGCCTCGGCGACGCCCTGGAAGCGGCGGCGCGCGAGACGAACATTCCCTGCCATCGCGGCGGCACCTACCTGGTGATGGAAGGGCCGCAGTTCTCCACCAAGGCGGAATCCGAGCTTTACCGTTCCTGGGGGTGCGACGTCATCGGCATGACCAACATGCCGGAGGCGAAGCTCGCCCGCGAGGCGGAGATCTGCTACGCCACCGTCGCCATGGTCACCGATTTCGACTGCTGGCACCCCGATCACGACAGCGTCACCGTCGACCAGGTGGTCAAGGTGCTGCTCGCCAACGCCGACAACGCCCGCGCCCTGGTCAAGGGGGCCGTGCCGCGACTGCGGCAGAGGCCGGATGCCTGCCCCCACGGTTGCGACCGCGCGCTGGAATACGCCCTGATCACCGCGTCGGAGGCGCGCGACCCGGCGATGACGGACAAGCTGAAGGCGGTTGCAGGGCGGGTGCTGGCGCGATGAAGGTGGATGGCATTCCGACCCGCACCATCTGGCCCGCCGACGACGGCAAGACGGTGGAGATCATCGACCAGACCCTGCTGCCGCACGACTTCGACGTGGTCAAGCTCGCCACCGTGGAGGATGCGGCGCGCGCTATCTCCACCATGCAGGTGCGCGGCGCGCCCTTGATCGGCGCGGCCGCCGCCTACGGCATGGCACTGGCGATGGAGAACGACCCTTCGGACGAGTCGCTGGCGCGCGCCTACGAGATGCTGCTCGCCACCCGGCCCACCGCGGTCAACCTGCGCTGGGCGCTTGACGACGCGCGCGCCGCCATCGCCCCCGCCGCGCCCAACCGCCGCGCGCTCGCCGCCTGGATGCGCGCCAACGAGATCGCCGACGAGGATGTGGAGATCAACCGCGCCATCGGCGCCCACGGCCTTGGCCTGCTGGATAACATCTACGGCATGAAGGGGCGCACCGGCTGCCTCAACGTGCTCACCCACTGCAACGCCGGGTGGCTCGCCACCGTGGACTGGGGCACCGCGCTCGCGCCGATCTACATGGCCTTCGATGCGGGGATTCCCATCCACGTGTGGGTGGACGAAACCCGGCCGCGCAACCAGGGGGCCAGCCTTACCGCGTGGGAGCTGGGCCGCCACGGCGTGCCGCACACGGTGATCGCCGACAACGCGGGCGGGCACTTGATGCAGCACGGCCAGGTCGACGCCTGCATCGTCGGCACCGACCGCACCACGGCGACCGGCGACGTCTGCAACAAGATCGGCACTTACCTCAAGGCGCTCGCCGCGCACGACAACGGCGTGCCGTTCTTCGTCGCGCTGCCGGGGCCGACCATCGACTGGACGCTCACCGACGGCGTGACGCAGATCCCGATCGAGCAGCGCGCCGCCGCCGAGCAGTCCCACATTTCCGGCCTAGCCGAGGACGGTGCGGTCAGGACCGTGCGCCTGGTGCCGGAGGACAGCCCCTGCGCCAACTACGCCTTCGACGTGACGCCTGCGCGCCTGGTTTCCGCGCTGATCACCGAGCGCGGCGTCTGCGCCGCGTCCGCCGAAGGGCTTCTGTCGCTCTATCCGGAACGGAGGCAGCCATGAACATCCGCGCCCTGCGCTTCGAACTGCTGAAGACCGCGGCCGAGCTTTCCCGCCTCGGCCTCAACCGCGGCACCGCGGGCAACGTCTCGGTGCGCTGCGACGACGGCTTCCTGATCACGCCGTCGGGAGTTTTGACGCAGAACCTCTCCCCCGCGCAGATGGTGGAGGTGAGCCTGGCGGGCGAGGCCCGCGGCAGCCTCAAACCTTCCAGCGAATGGCGCATGCACCGCGACGTCTACGCGGCGCGGCCGGATGCCGGCGCGGTGGTCCACACCCATGCGCCGTTCTGCACCGCCATTGCCTGCCACCGCCGCGGCATTCCGGCCTTCCACTACATGATCGGGGTGGCGGGCGGCAGGGACATCCGCTGCGCCGAGTACGCCACCTTCGGCACCCAGGCGCTCTCCGACGCGGCGCTCGCCGCGCTCGAAGGCCGCACCGCCTGCCTGCTGGCCCACCACGGCATGCTCGCCACCGCGCCCACCCTCGGCGCGGCGCTGAAACTCACCCAGGAGGTGGAGGAACTGGCCGAGCAGTTCTGGCGAGTCTTGCAGATCGGCGAGCCGATCATCCTGCCGGATGCGGAAATGGACGTGGTTCTGGAAAAATTCAAAACCTACGGGCAGCCGCGCAAGGCTTGATCCCGCGCCTTTGGGTGTCCATGTGTGGAGCCTGCCGTCTGGCCTCTGCGGCGGCTTGGCGCTATGCTGTTGCGCATTGCGCCGCATTCTCTTTTCAGGATTCCCGACATGACTGCCAGCCATATCTCCGGCATCGACCATATCGTGGTGGGTGTCAAATCCTTGGCCGAAGCGGTGGATACCTACGCCCGCCTCGGCTTTGCGCTGACCCCCTACGGGCGGCACGACGGCATGGGCACCGGCAACCACTGCATCATGATGCCCCACGACTATCTGGAACTCGTCGCCGTCTCGCCGGAACAAGCCGACAGCGAGTTGCGCCGCCGCCTCCGCAAATCCCTGGAGGCCACGGGCAACGGCGTGATGGCGGTGGCTCTCGCCACCAACGACGGCGCGGCGGTGCATGCCGCGCTCGCCCGCAAGGGGGTGAAGGTCGATCCGCCGCAGGCGGTCTACCGCAGCATCGAAACCAAATCCGGCGTGGTGCGCGCCGCGCTCTCCATGGTCCGCCTGCCGGAGGATGCGCTGGTCGGGCTCTCCGCCTTCGTCGCGCAGCACCTCTCCCCCGATGCGGTGCGCCAGCCGGGCTGGCTGGAGCACCCCAACGGCGCGGTCGGCATCAATTCGCTGACCATCGTGGTGGAGGACCCGCTGGCCGCCAAGACCGCCTATGAGGAGTTCTTCGGCGCGGGGGCGACGGTGGTCACCGACAGCACCGTCGCGGTGCACTTCGGCCGCCAGACCATCGTGCTGTGCTCGCCGGACCAGCTGACCCAGCTTCACCCCGATTGCGAGCTGGAATGCCCGGACCTCAAGCCGCCGCGCCCGGTGGCGATCGGCCTTGCGGTCCGCGACATCGAGGAAACCGCCCGCGTGCTCACCGCCAACCGCGTGCCCTTCTGCCTGTCGAAGGAAGGCCTGATCCGCGTGCCGCCGTCGGAAACCCTGGGCATTCTCATCGAATTCTCGGAAGCGGCGTAGACGTTGAAAACGTTGCGGAGGGCCTTTTGGACCCTCCGCACCTCCCTTAACTTCTCCGTGCCGTATGCAGCGCCCCGGGCGTGACCCGATGCCGTGGGAATCGCTGGCTGCTGCCCGGTGAAAAGCCGCGGGAGGCCCCCGGAGGGTCTGCAACCCTCCGGAAAGCCGTGTTTTTTACACCTTGCCGCTTGCGACCATTGCGTCGGCCTGGGCGATTTCGTCTTCCGTCGCTTCCGGGCGGCCTCGGGTGATGGCGCGCAGGGCGACGGCACGTTTGCTGCGCGACGCCTGCAACGGCGAACGATAGCCGCGCATCGCCTTGAAAATCCCATATTTGCCGACGTAGGCGAAGTCGTTGATGTTGTCGTAGGGGTGCGGCTCGTTCGCCGACAGCAGGCTTCCACTGCTGAGCGTCAGGGTCGCCACCGGGGTGCCGAAGCTCCCGGCGGTGTAGACGATGATCTGGTTGCCCTTGACGTACCAGAGGCGGGTGTTGTCCGCGGTGTATTGAGCGGCCCAGAAATACGCCTTGACGTTGGTGAAGGTATCGATGGGGGTGAGGGTGGCGAAGGTGGTGTCGGTGCTCACCAGTTTGCCGTTGATCACCCAGTCGCCGCTGCCGTCGGTGTGATAGGTGCCCATCAGGACGTAGGCGGTGGAGCCGTTGAAGCTGATGTCCCGGAATTCATAGTTGTGGTCGCCCGACGGGGTCAGCAGGGTGCTGACCGTGGCGGTATTAAGGGTGGCCGCGCCATAGGCGATCTTCTGGATGCAGGAGTTGGCGTTCGGCGTGCCCGAGGAGCCCTGCACGCCGCCGATGGCGGCGATGTAGAGGTCGGAACCGTAGACATCCATGGCGAAGCCGTTGGGGGCGAGGCCGTCGTTGTAGTCGGTGGCGCCCACGGTGATCGACGACCCCCCGGTGACGGTGAAGCGCACCAGCAGGCTATCCTCCCAGGCGGTCCAGGTGGAATTGACGAAGGTGAACAGGCCGAACAGGGTGTCGCCGATGACGATCAGGGCCTGGCCGCGCGCCGTGTAACCCGCCGG
>JBFWJB010000021.1:0-17189 GCA_050253435.1 Rhodospirillaceae bacterium | reverse complement strand
TTGATCGCGCCGCCGCCTTCGCCGAAGTTCTTGGACTGCTGCCAGGTGACCTCCACCGGGCAGGGCGAGACCTTGTGCGCCATGACGCCGTGGTTCCCGGCGAAGGTGGCGGCCGCCGGGCGGTCCATCACCGGCGGGTGGCGGCCCTGCCAGGCGCAGAGCCAGGCGGCCAGTTCCTCCAGCCGCCCGAGCGAGCCCTTGGGCTTGGTGAGGTGGGGTTCGCGTTCGATCGCCGCGGCGCGCGCCGCCTCGTCGGGGCCGGGGAGGTCGCGCAGGATCGCGCGCAGGTCGTTCAAGGAAGAAATCTGGGGGGCCATGGTGCGTCTCCTCAAACCATCGGCTTGTTGCGGCTGACGCGGGCTTCCTCGAAGGTGAGAAGCTCGGTATGGCAGGCCACGGCGGAGCGCAGGATGCCGACGGCAAGGATGGCGCCGGTGGCCTCGCCCAGGCGCATGTCCATGTGCAGGATGGGATCGCCGGAAAGCTTCTTCATCAGGAGGGCGTGTCCGGCCTCCAGCGAGGCGTGGGAAAACTGGCAGTGCGCCAGCGCGCCCGGCTGCGTCATTTCCAGCACCGCGGCGGAGGCGGAACAGAGGAAGCCGTCCACCAGCACCGGCACCCGCAGCATCCGCGCCGCAAGGATGGCGCCGCTCATCGCGGCGAGTTCGCGCCCGCCCAGGCGGCGGAGGATTTCCAGCGGATCAGGGTCGTCGGCGGTGTGCAGGGCGAGCCCTTCGCGCACCACGTCGATCTTGTTCTGCAGGAACACCCCGGTGACGCCGGAACCCGCGCCGGTCCATTCCTTCGCCGTGCCCTTGAACAGGGCGGCGAGCACCGCGGCGGCGGAGGCGGTGTTGGCGATGCCCATCTCGCCTGGGCAGAACACGCTCATCTCCGGACGGATGGCGGCAAGCCCGACGTTGAAGGCGGCGACGAGATCCGCCTCGGTCATCGCCGGGGCCTGGGTGAAGTCCTCGGTGGGGCGGTCGATCTCGATGGGATAGATGTCATAGGCCACGCCCATCGCCCGGCACATGGTGTTGAACCCCGCGCCGCCGTGCAGATAGTTGTGGTACATCTGCTCGGTGACCTCCATGCCGTAGGCGGAGACCCCGAGATTGGCGATGCCGTGGTTGGCGACGAACACCGCGGCATGGGGTTTGTCCATCACCGGCGGGTGGCGGCCCTGCCAGGCGGAGAGCCATTCCGCCAGGCTTTCCAGCCGCCCGAGGGAGCCCGCGGGCTTGGTCAGGTTGGCCTCCCGCTGGCGCGCCGCCGCGGCCGCAGCCTCGTCCGGCCCGGGCAGGGCGGCGAGCATCGCCCGGATTTCGTCGAGCGAGGATATCATCAGGGCCTTCACCATCCGGCGGTTTCTCCCTAGAGTGTGGTCTGGTTCGAAAGAGCCATTCCTATAGACGATCGAAACAGGGAAATCATCCTCCTTATGTCCGCCTCTCATCCGTCCGCACCCGCATCCTCCGGCCTCGCCGCCTGGTTCGACGATCTCCTCTTCGCGGTGATCTTTCTCACCCGGGTGCCGCTGCACGCCGGAAACGCCGCGAAAAACAATCCCCTCGCCACCGCGATGCGAACCTTCCCGCTGGCCGGTGCGATGATCGGCTGCATCGGCGGGCTCGCCTTCGCCGCCGCCGCCGCGCTCGGCGCGCCGCACCCGCTCGCCGGGGTGATCGGCGTCGCCGCGACGGTGCTGCTCACCGGCGCGCTGCACGAGGACGGATTCGCCGACATCGCCGACGGCTTCGGCGGCGGCTACGAGCGCGAGCGCAAGATGGAAATCATGCGGGATTCCCGCGTCGGCACCTACGGCGGCGCGGCCCTGGCGCTGAGCCTCTTGCTGCGCGCCACCGCCGCGGGCAGCATGGGCGCGTGGGACGCGCTGGCCGCCTTCGTCGCCGCGGGCGCGCTGGGGCGCGGGCTGATCCCGATTTCGATGACGCTCAACCTCTCCGCCCGTTCCGACGGCGTCGGCGCATCCTCCGGCTATCCATCCGAGGGCTCCACCCTCACCGCCCTCCTCCTCGGCCTGTTGATCGCGCTGCTGGTGCTCGGGCCGGGGCAGGGGTTCCTCTGCTTTTTCGTCGCCGCAGCCGGGGTTTCGGGCCTTGCCGCACTGGCCAAGCGCCAGATCGGCGGCTATACCGGCGACGTGCTGGGCGCGGGCGCGCAGCTCGTCGACATTCTGGTGATGATCACCGTCGCGATGCTGCGCGCGCCGGTCTGAAACGAGGACACGTTCCGTGCATCTGCAAGGCGAGAAAACCTGCTGGTGGTGGGTCCGCCACGCTCCGGTTCCGGTGGCGGGCAAGGTCGTCTATGGCCGCGCCGACGTCGCCTGCGACACCTCGGACGCCGCCACCTTCGCCGCCCAGGCGGCGCGACTGCCCAAGGGCGCGGTGCTGGTGACCAGCGGCCTTTCCCGCGCGGTGAAGACGCTGGCGGCGCTGGCGGACGCGGGCTATGCCTGCGACCCGGCCGCGGCGCTGACCGAACCCGACTTCGAGGAACGCTTCTTCGGCGACTGGGAAGGCCTCACCTGGGACGAGATCGACGCCCTCGACCCCGGCGCGCCGCTGCGCTTCTGGGAGGACCCCTACGGCTTCCGCCCGCCCGGCGGCGGGGAGAACGCCTTCGACCACGCGGCGCGCGTCGCCGCCGGGGTGGCGCGCCTCAACGCCCGCTTTCCGGGGCGGGAGATCGTCTGCGTCGCCCACGCGGGCAGCATCCGCGCCCAGATCGGCACCGTGCTCGGCCTGACGCACGAAACCGGCGCCGCCTTCGACATCGATTTCGTCTCGATCAGCCGCATCGACCACTACCACGGCGAACTGGAAGGCATCGCGCGCATCCGCGCGGTGAACGGCCTCTATGTTTGAAAACCGCCCCCTGCCGCCGCTTTCCCTCGTCCTCGGCGGCGCCCGCTCCGGCAAAAGCGCGCTCGCCGAATCCTGGGTCGAGGCGGAGGCGAAACGCCGCGGCGCGACCGCGCTCTACCTCGCCACCGGCCGCGCCTGGGATGCGGAAATGGAAGCCCGCGTCGCCGCCCACCGCGCCCGCCGCGGCGACGCCTGGGAAACCGTGGAAGAACCGCTGGCCGTCGCCGCCCTGCTGCCTACGCTGCCGCCTTCCCGCCCGGTGCTGCTCGACTGCCTCACCCTGTGGGTGACCAACCATATCCTCGAAGAGCACGACGCCGCGGCGGAAATCGAAGCCCTAGCCGAAGCGCTCGCCCACGCGCCGGGGCCGGTGGTCTGCGTCAGCAACGAGGTCGGCCTCGGCATCGTGCCGGACAACGCGCTCTCCCGCGCCTTCCGCGACGCCCAGGGCCTGGTCAACCAGAAAGTCGCCGCCGCCGCGCAGCGCGTCGTCTTCGTCGCCGCCGGGCTGCCGCTTACCCTCAAATCCGAATGAAGGATCCCCGCATGAGCGATGACGACCTCAACCGCTGCCACGCCGAAAAGATGAAAAAGCACAAGGCCGCCCGCGACCGCCTGATGGCGGAAAAAACCGTGGAGAAAGGCCTCATCCTCGTCCACACCGGCCCCGGCAAGGGCAAGACCACCGCGGCCATGGGCATGGCGCTGCGCATCATCGGCCACGGCGGCAAGGTCGGCATCATCCAGTTCATCAAGGGCTCCGGCAACTGGGATACGGCGGAACGCCGGGCCCTGGAATGCTTCGGCGACCAGGTGGACTTCCGGATCATGGGCGAAGGCTTCACCTGGGAAACCCAGGACCGCGAACGCGACATCGCCACCTGCGCCGCCGCCTGGGAAACCGCCAAAGGCTGGATCGCCGCAGGCGAACACAGCATGATCATCCTCGACGAGATCAACATCGCCCTGCGCATGGGCTACCTCGACGTCGCCGACGTGGTCGCCGCGCTCACCGCGAAGCCAGAGGACATGCACATCGTCGCCACCGGCCGCAACGCCCCCGAGGCGCTGATCGAGGCCGCCGACCTCGTCACCGAAATGGGCATGGTCAAACACCCCTTCCGCGCCGGGGTGAAAGCCCAGGCGGGGATCGAGTTCTAAGGGGAAAACCAGGCCGGGCTCTGCCCGGACCCGCAAAGGGCCGGAAGGCCCTTTGATCCCATAAATTTTATTTTTTGCGCGTAGCGCCATGGAGCCATCGCTCGGCGTGACGGTTGGCAGCCGCTTCGCGGCGAAAAAACGAATGGGGGGTCTGGGGCCCAAGGCCCCAGCGGGTCCAGGGCAGCGCCCTGGCCTGGTTTTTCGGGCCTTCGCCCCGGGGGCTTTCGTTTTCGGGCAAACCGCATTATTACCGGGGACCGGGAGCTTTCGGGGAGGAAGGGCCAATGACCGCGATCATGTTTCAGGGCACCGGGTCGGACGTCGGCAAGTCGATGCTGGTGGCGGGGTTGTGCCGCGCCCTGGTGCGCCGGGGGATGCGGGTCCGCCCGTTCAAGCCGCAGAACATGTCCAACAACGCGGCAGTGACGCCCGAGGGCGGGGAGATCGGCCGCGCCCAGGCGTTGCAGGCGAAGGCCTGCGGCGTGCCGCCGAGCGTGGAGATGAACCCGGTTCTGTTGAAGCCGCAGACCGACATCGGCGCGCAGGTGGTGGTGCGCGGCCAGATGCGCGGCTCGGCGAGCGCGCGGCAGTTCTTCGCCGAGAAGGCGGCGCTGATGCCGGAAATTTTGCAAAGCTTCCGCACCCTGGAATCGCAGTGCGACATCGTGCTGATCGAGGGCGCGGGCAGCGCGGCGGAGGTCAACTTGCGCGCCAACGACATCGCCAACATGGGCTTTGCCGAGGCGGCGGACGTGCCGGTGGTGCTGATCGGCGACATCGACCGCGGCGGCGTCATCGCCTCCCTGGTCGGTTCCCACGCGCTGATTTCCGAAAGCGAGAGGAACCGCATCGCCGGATACCTGATCAACAAGTTCCGCGGCGACGTTTCCCTGTTCGACCCGGCGGTGGAGGCGATCCGCGCGCGCACCGGCATGGGCTGCCTCGGCGTGGTGCCGTGGTTCGCCGATGCTTCGAAACTGCCCGCCGAGGACGCGATGACGCTGGAAAACCGCGACTTCTCGCGCAAGGGTGGGCGCATCGTCGTGGCCGTGCCGCGCATTTCGCGCATCGCCAACTTCGACGACCTCGACCCCCTGGCCGCCGAGCCGGACGTGGACGTGATCTTCGTGCAGTCGGGCGAGCCGATCCCGGCGGACGCCACCGTGGTCATCCTGCCCGGCTCCAAGGCCACCCGCGCCGACCTGGAGGTGATCCGCGCCGAGGGCTGGGACATCGACATCGCCGCCCACGTGCGGCGCGGCGGCTTCCTCGTCGGCCTCTGCGCCGGCTTCCAGAGCCTGGGGACCACCGTCTCCGACCCGGACGGCATCGAGGGCCCGCCCGGCGATACCCCCGGCCTCGGCTACCTCGACCTCGTCACCTCGATGCGCGGCAAAAAGGTGCTGCGCGAGGTCGCGGGCCGCGACCACTGGTCCGACAGCGACATCGCAGGCTATGAAATGCACGTGGGGGAAACCACCGGCCCCGGCCTCGATACCCCCTGGGTGACGCTCGGCAACACCGCCGTCGGCGCCATCGACGCCAGCGGCCGGGTGATGGGCTGCTACATCCACGGCATCTTCGCCTCCGACGGCTTCCGCGCCGCCTTCCTCCGCCATATCGCGGGCAGCGACCGCTCCGCCGTGGAATACGACAAACTGGTCGAGGCGACGCTCGACAAACTCGCCGACCACATGGAAGCCCACACCGACATCGATGCCATCCTCAAGGCGGCGCGGTAGCGGGGAAAACCAGGCCGGGCTCTGCCCGGACCCGCAAAGGGCCTTAGGCCCTCTGATCCCATAGGTTTTTTCGCCGCGCAGCGGCAATCGACATTTCCCGTTGTCGCCGCACGGGATCATGGCGCTTCGCGCAAAAACTAAAAGTTATAGGAGGCGCGGAGGGTCCACGACCCTCCGCAAAGTTTTGGTTTTCAGCACCCGAGAAACGACGCGAAGCCCGACACGGGTTCGCGGGGGGAGACCAGGGTGTTTTCGATCTTCGAGGCGTCGGCGTAGCCGAGCGACATGCCGCAGGCCATCACTTCGTTGTCCGGGATCGGCAGGTGTTTGCGGATCACCTTGTGGTAGGGCACGAAGACCGCCTGCGGGCAGGTGTGCAGCCCCATGCCGCGCGCCGCAAGCATGGCGGTTTGCATGAACATGCCGATATCGAGCCAACTGCCGCGTTCCATGCAGCGTTCGACGGTGAAGAACAGTCCGACCGGCGCATCGAAGAAGCGGAAGTTCCGGCCATGCTGGCGATGCCGCGCCTCGGTGTCGGCGCGGTCGATGCCGAGGAGGCCGTAGAGGCTCCAGCCGATCTCCCGCCGGCGGGAGAGGTAGGGCTCCGGCATCGGGTCCGGATAGAAGGTATAGTCCGGCTCCTGCGGGAAGTTGGGGTCGTCGAAGGCGGCGCAGAGGTCGGCGGCCAGCGCGTCCTTCACCTTGCCCATCGCCACGTAGACCCGCCAGGGCTGGGTGTTGGTGGCGCTGGGCGAGCGGGCAGCGAGCGCGAGCACCTGCTCTACGGTTTCGCGCGGCACCGGCGTGGGCAGGAAGGCCCGCGCCGACTTGCGGCTGGTGATCGCCTCCGCCACCGAGCCCGGCACGTCCGCTTCTTGGGTTCGACTCGTCACGTTACGCACTCCTTTATGCCGATGATGAATCCCCCTACCCCACGAAAGCCAGTACCCCTATCGCCAGTCCCCCGCTGATCGCGCACGCCGTGGCATAGAGCCTGAGCGCGCGGCAGATATGATCGATGCTCGCCTCCGCCTCGCCGTCGCCGACCCAGGGCGCCTCGATCACCTCGCCGCCGGGGTAGACGCGCGGGCCCAGAAGCTTGACCCCCAGCGCCCCCGCCATGGCGCACTCCGGCCACCCGGCATTGGGGGAATCGTGCAGCTTGGCGTCGCGGCGCATGGTGTGCCAAGCGGCGCGGCCGCCGGTCTTGGGCCAGAGGGCCGCGGCGATGCAGAGAAACGCCCCGGCCAGCCGCGCCGGAACCCAGTTCATCGCGTCGTCGGTGAGCGCCGAGGCGCGGCCGAAGTCGATGTACTTTTCGGTCTTGTGGCCGACCATGGAATCGAGCGTGCTCACCGCCTTGAAGGCGCACAACCCCGGCAGGCCCAGCACCACGTACCAGAACACCGGCGAGATGATGCCGTCGGAATAGCTCTCGGCGCAGGATTCGATGGCGGCGCGGCACACGCCGGACTCGTCCAGCAGCGCCGTATCGCGCCCGACGATCCACCCCACCGCGGCGCGCCCCGCCGCGAGGCCCTTGCCGCGCAAGGCGCGCGCCACGGCGCGCACGTGCACGTACAAATCCTTCTGCGCGATCAGCAGATAGACGCAAAGCGCCTCGACCACCCAGCCATAGGGCAGCGCCAGCGCCAACCCATGCAGCGCCAGGCCGATCGCCGCCATGCCGCCCGCCATGGTCAGAACCAGCGCCACGCCCCTGCGCCGCCGCGCCTCGGGGCCAAGCTCCGGCAGGTTCCACCGCGCATCGAGAGCCGCGATCCCCCGCCCGATCAACGCCACCGGATGCGGCACCCGGTCGTAGAACGCATGCGGGTCTCCCACCGCGGTGTCGAACAGCAACGCGGCGAACAGAATCCCGGCGGGGGAAAGAGTCTCGATCATGGCGCGCCATGATCGGTGCCCCCTCCCCCCGCCGTCAACCGCGATTTGCCGGGGTGAGCGTGAGGTGGAAAACAAAAACTTTGCGAGGGGACTCGGTCCCCTCGCGCACCCCATAACTTTTTTCGCCGCGTAGCGGCAATCAACCGTCACGCCGCGTGATGGCTCTATCGCGCTACGCGCAAAAACCAAAACTTATGGGAGGTCCGGAGGGTCCGCGACCCTCCGGAAAGTTTTTGTTTTCCCACCTTTTCCCGCTTCCCGTGAAACCGGGTTGAACCGGCAGGGGTTTCGTCTACCTTGAAGGCATCATGAATGCACAGGATCTGCTTCTCACCTTTCTCGGTTCCGGCGCCGCGCACTGCGTGGCGGCGGTGGAGGAGCATGGCAGCCTGATCGCCACCCTGTTCTTCACCGGGCTTCTGGGGTCGGTCACCCACTGCGTCGGCATGTGCGGGCCGTTCGTGGTGGCGCAGGCGGCCTGCCGGTTGGAGGACGTTCCCGCCGCAGAGATGCGGGAGTGGCACCGCGTGAAGGGCGGTTTGCTCGCGCCCTATCACCTGGGGAGGATGACCACCTATGCGGCGCTCGGCGGCGTGGCGGGCGGCCTGTTCGGGATGATCCCCGCCGGACGCGCCGCCAACTGGGCGGGGGCGGCGCTGCTGGCCCTGGCCGCGCTCGGCTTCCTCGGCTATGCGCTGCCGCGGCTGGGGCTGAAGCTGCCCTTCCGCCTGGGGGCGGACAGCCTGTGGGTGCGCGGCATCGACCGCATCGTGCGGCCTCTGTTCGCGCGGCCAGTGGGCTGGCGCGGCTATGTTCTCGGCGTGGCGCTGGGGTTCATTCCCTGCGGTTTGGTCTATGCGGCGCTGGCCGCCGCCGCAGCCTCCGGCGAGGCGTTGGGCGGCCTCTTCGCCATGGCGGCGTTCGCGGTGGGCACCATGCCCGCGCTGATCGGCCTGGGGATGATCGGCGGCTGGGCGGCGGACCGCTTCCGCGCCTGGACGCGGCGGCTGCTGCCGGTTCTGTTCCTCGCCAATGCGGCGGTGCTGCTGGCCCTTGCCTGGAGCCTGGCGGCGCGCCCGGTGGAAACCATCGGCGGACCCTTCGCCCTGGTCGGACCGCACCACGAGACGGTGACCGACGCGGACTTCAAGGGCCGCGTGCTGATGGTCTATTTCGGCTACACCTTCTGCCCCGACGTCTGCCCCACCAGCCTCGCCAACATCGCGGACGCCATCGACCTGCTGACCCCGGAGGAACAGGAAAAGGTGGCGGCGGTCTACATCTCGGTGGACCCGGAGCGCGACACGCCGGAGGCCCTGGCGGAATACACCAGCCACTTCCATGAGAAGATCACCGGCCTCACCGGCAGCCCGCAGGCGATCGCCGCGGCGGCCAAGGCCTATTCCGCCACGTATGCTAGGGTTGAGGGCCAGGGCGCGGCGGAGTATTTGATGGATCATTCCACCGCGATCTATCTGATGGATGCGGACGGACGTTTCATCCGCCATTTCGCGCACACCGTGGAGCCCAAGCTCCTCGCCCGCGCCCTGAAAACCGCCATAGGAAAAATCCGTTGAGCATTCCCGGCCTGATCCTCGCCGCGCCCGCCTCCGGCTCGGGCAAGACCTTGACCACGCTCGGCATCCTGCGCGCCCTGGCGAAGCGGGGGCTGCGCGTCGCCTCCGCCAAGGTCGGGCCGGACTACATCGACCCCGCCTTCCACGCCGCGGCCACGGCGCGGCCCTGCCTCAACCTGGATACCTGGGCGATGCGCGAAGCCACCATCGCCGGACTGATCGGCGACCTCTCCCGCGATGCCGACATTATCGTCGCCGAGGGGGTGATGGGCCTGTTCGACGGCGCGATGGTGCCGCCGGGGACGGAGCGCGACGGCTCCACCGCCGCGCTGGCGCGGCTCACCGGCTGGCCGGTGGTGCTGGTGGTCAACGTCAAGGGGCAGGCGGCCTCCGCCGCCGCGGTGGTGCGCGGATTCGCCGCCCACGACCCGCGGGTGGCGATCGCGGGGGTGATCTTCAACAACGTCGGCATGGGCCGCCACCTGGATATTCTGTGCGAGTCCGCCGCCGCGGCGGTGCCGGGGGTGCGCATCCTCGGCGGCATTCCGCGCACCCAGGGCCTGGGCGTGCCGGAGCGCCACCTCGGCCTGGTGCAGGCGCACGAGCACCCGGACCTGCCGGGCTTCCTCGACTCCGCCGCCGGGCTGATCGCCGAGCGCCTGGACCTCGACGCGCTCGCCACGCTGGCGCGCCCCGCCGCCCTGCCCGATGCGCCGCAGCCGCAGCCGGTGCCGCCCTTGGGGCAGCGCATCGCGGTGGCGCGCGACGTCGCCTTCGCCTTCTGCTATCCGGCGCTGCTGGCGGGCTGGCGCGCCGCGGGGGCGGAGATCAGCTTCTTCTCGCCGCTCGCGAACGAAGCCCCGGATGCGGCATGCGATGCGGTCTACCTGCCCGGCGGCTATCCGGAGCTGCACGCCGGCCTGCTCGCGGGCAACGCCGCGTTCCTTTCCGGGGTGCGCGATGCGGCGGCGAAGGGGGCCGCGGTGTTCGGCGAATGCGGCGGCTACATGACCCTGGGCGAGGTGCTCACCGATGCCGACGGCGCGGACCACGCCATGCTCGGCCTGCTGCCGCTTTCCACCAGCTTCGCCAAACGCCGCCTGCACATGGGCTACCGCATCGCCACGCAGATGGGCGACGCGCCGTTCGGCCCGGCGGGAACCGCCTTCCGCGCGCACGAGTTCCACTACGCCGCGATCACCGCCGAAGGCCCTGCCGAGCCGCTGTTCGCGGTGAGGGACGCGGCGGGCGAGGACCGCGGCGCCGCCGGTCTGCGCCGCGGCAAGGTGTGCGGCTCGTTCATGCACCTGATCGACCGGGAGTCGCCATGAGCCGTTTCTGGGAGACCAAAAAACTCTCCGAGATGACCCACGCGGAGTGGGAGTCGCTGTGCGACGGCTGCGGCAAGTGCTGCCTGCACAAACTGCAGGACGAGGACAGCGGCGAACTCGCCTTCACCAACGTCGCCTGCCGCCTGCTCAACATCGAAACCGCGCGCTGCACCGACTACCCGCGCCGCCGCATCCGCGTGCCCGATTGCGTGCGCCTGACCGCCAAGGGCGCGCACACCTTCGCCTGGCTGCCGCGCACCTGCGCCTACCGCCTGCTCGCCGAGGGCAAGCCCCTGCCGGAATGGCACTACCTCGTCTGCGGCGACCCGGAGGCGGTGCACCGCGCCGGAGCCTCGGTGAAGAGCCGCTGCGTCGGCGAGGATAAGGTGATCGACCTGGAAGACCACGTGGTGGAGTGGGACGACCTGTGATCCTCTCCCCGCTCGCCCGCCGCGCCGCGCCCTCCGCCCTGCCGGAAATCTGGCAGCTCGACGGCGCGGAGTGGCCGCTCATTCTCTCCCGCAGGCCCGGCAGCCGCCGCATCACCCTGCGGCTGTGCGCCGTCTCCGATACCCTGCGCATCGGCGCGCCGCCGCGCTGCCCCACCGCCACCATCGCCGCGATGCTCGCCGAGCACGCGCCGCTGCTCGCCCGCCGCGCCGCCAGGCTGCCGCCGCGCATCCCGTTTTCCCCGGGCGTGCAAATCCCCTTCCAGGGCGGCGCGCTCACCCTGGTCCACGACCCCGCCGCCGCGCCCGGCCTGAACGAAACCGCGGCCACGCTCACCCTCGGCGGCAGGCCGGAACACCTGCCCCGCCGCACCACGGACGCGCACAAACGCGCCGCGCGCAGCCTCCTTTCCGCCGCGGCGGAGGAAGCCTTCCATCGCGCCGCCCCTTTCTCCCCCCGCCCGATCCGCCGCATCGCCGTGGCCGACCCGCGCGGCCGCTGGGGCAGCTGCGCCGCCGACGGCACGCTGCGCTTCTCCTGGCGGCTCGTCCTCGCGCCGCCGGAAATCCTCGCCTACGTCGCCGCGCACGAGGTCGCCCACCTCGCGGAAATGTCCCACTCCCCCCGCTTCTGGCAAATCGTCGCCAAACTCGACCCGGACTTCGGAACCCACCGCACCTGGCTGAAACGCCACGGCATCGCCCTCCACCGCATCGGCCCGCCGCTGCGGTAGCCCCGAAAAAAACCAGGCCGGGCTCTGCCCGGACCCGCAAGGGGACTCGGTCCCCTTGACCCCATCACTTGTTTTTGCCGCGAAGCGGCAGGCAACCGTCACGCCGCGCGATAGCTTTCTCGCGCTACGCGCAAAAACCAAAAGTTATGGGAGGTATGGAGGGTCCGCGACCCTCCACGAAGTTTTGGTTTTTCACCGCGACAAGTCTTCCATCACGTCCCGCCAGATGCGGGCGGGGAGCGTGCCGCCGCCGATGTTTTCCATGGGGGAATTGTCGTCGTTGCCGAGCCAGACTCCGGCGACATAGCGGTCGGTGAAGCCGACGAACCAGGCGTCGCGGCCGTTCTGGGTAGTTCCGGTTTTGCCCGCGGCGGGGATGGAGAGCCTGGCGCGCCGGCCGGTGCCTTCGGCGATCACCGCGCCGAGAATGTCGGTGAGGGTGGCGACCGCGTCCGCGTCGGCGATGCGGCCCGGCCCGCCGCCCGCGGGGCGGTCGAGGGTGCGGTTTTTGGCGTCGCGCACGCTTTCCAGGCCGCGCGGCCACACTCCGACGCCGCCGTTGGCGAGCGCGGCGTAGGCGGCGGTGAGGTCGAGGAGGGTGGCGGTGCCGCTGCCCAGCACCATGCTGGGGTTGGCGTCGCCGTCCTGCGGTAGGCCGAAGCGCGCGCAGGTGGCGAGGATGGGCGCGGCCCCCAGGCGCTGCCACAGGCGCACCGGTACGGTATTGAGCGAATGGATAAGCGCGGTGCGCAGCGTCACCGGCCCGCGGAAGCGGTTGTCGGCATTGCGCGGCGACCAGCCGCCGATGGCGACCGGCGCGTCGTCGAACACGGTTTCCGGAGAGAGGCCCTGTGAGAACGCGGTGAGATAGACGAAGGGCTTGATCGTCGAGCCGGGCTGGCGCACCGCCTGGGTGGCGCGGTTGAAGCCGCCCGCCACATAGCTGCGCCCGCCGACCATGGCGCGCACCGCGCCGGAGCGGTCCATCACCACCACCGCGCCCTCGCCGACGTGGTGGCGCGCGCCGTCACGATCGAGCGCGGAGGTCAGCGCCTCCTCGGCGATTCTCTGCGCGCGCGGGTCGAGGGTGGAGCGCACCCAGACGTCGCGGTCGGGCGCGCCGAGGCGGTCGCCCACCGCATCCAGCACCCAGTCGGTGAAATAGCGGGAAAGCCCGCCGCCGCCCGCGCCGATGGCGCTGCGGCGCGGCACACGCGCGGCGGCGGTGGCGGAGAGGTAGCCGGCGTCCGCCATGTTGCGGATCACCTGGCGGGCGCGCTTGTCTGCGGCCTCGGGCGAGGCGAGCGGGTTGTAGCGCGACGGGGCCTTGAGCGAACCGATCAGCACCGCCGCCTGATAGACGTCCACGTCCTTCGCCGAGCGGCCGTAGAAGCGCCTCGCCGCCGCCTCCACGCCATAGGTGCCGCCGCCGAAATAGACGCGGTTGA
The DNA here is from genome assembly GCA_050253435.1 of Rhodospirillaceae bacterium. Taxonomy (GTDB): domain Bacteria; phylum Pseudomonadota; class Alphaproteobacteria; order Rhodospirillales; family Rhodospirillaceae; genus Oleispirillum. The sequence continues at coordinate 3,945 of JBFWJB010000021.1, read as the reverse complement.
GGTAGAGCGCGAGGATCTGGTTCTTGCTGAACTTCGCCTCCAGCCAGAAGGCAAGCAGCAACTCCTGCACCTTGCGGTGGATGGTGCGGTCGCGCGACAGGAACAGGTTTTTCGCCAGCTGCTGGGTGATCGTGCTGGCGCCCTGGCGCACGCCTCCGGCGCGCAGGTTGACCCACACCGCGCGCGCGACGGAAAGCGGCGCAACGCCGAAGTGGGAATAAAACCCCCGGTCCTCGGTGGCGAGCAGGGCGTGGATCAGGTTGGGCGAGATATCGGCAAAGCGCACGTAGCCGCCGTGCAGGTCGCCGTAGGTGGCGAGCACCCGACCGTCCGCCGCCTCCACCACCACGGCGGGGCGGCGCGGCTCGCGCGCGGCGGCGTCCACGTCCGGCAGGCCGTAGGCGCAATAGACGAGGTAGCCCGCCAGCGCGATGCCCGCCCAGATGCACCCCGCCACCGCCCAGCGCAGAAAGGCGCGCCCGCGCCCCGTGCGGGCGGGTGAGGTCTTGCGCGTTTTGGCTTTTGGTCCGGCGCGTCGGGCCATGCTATGGTGATCGCCCTTTCAGAAATTGCGATGTTTTTTCAATGCCCGACGAAACCTACACCGTCCCGCTGGATCCCGGAACCGCCGATCGGCTGAAGGCCGTGGCCGAGGCCCAGGGGATCAGCCCCGAGGCCGCGCTGGCCGAAGCGCTGGCCGACTATCTCGCCACCTGGGAGGAGCATCTCGCCGATCTCGACGACGAGGCGTCCCCCATGCTGCCGTGGCTGAAGCCCGGCGACTAGTCGTCCTTCACCCCGGCGGCGCGCACCCCCGGCGGCAGATAGAACATCCGCCCGTACCAGCGCCAACGCCCATCCGGCCCCGGCAGGGTGCAGTTGATGCGCCCGCGCGTGCCGGCGAAGCCCGCGCTCTGCCGCACTTCGACGCGGCGGCCGAGCACCTCGGTCGCGGTCTCGCCAGGGCTGGAGGCATAGCACTTCATGCCGCGCAGGGAGACCGCGGGGTCGGCGACGGTGAAGCCGAAGAGCGGCGGGTTGCGCACCAGCGTCGGGTTCTCGGGGGTGACGTCCGCCACCGGGATCGGCAGCGCATCGGCCACCAGGCGGAAGCGGGCTTCGTCGCCATAGTGTTCGTTCAGGGCGAAGCGCGGCAGGAAGAAACGGTTGTCCGCCGCGGTGAGCACGCCGGAATGCTGGCCGAAGGCCGCGGCGTAGGTCTGCGCCGCCAGCTTCTCCGTCTCCGCGTTGGCCTCGCCGTAGGGATAGGCGAAAAGCTCCGGCACCTTGCCCAGCTCCGTTTTGAAGCGCGCGTTGGACTGCGCGATCTCCGCCGCCGCGGCGGCGGCGGAAAGCTTCGCCATGTGGGCGTGGGTCCGGGAATGCGCGCCGATGGTCACGCCCTCGGCGGCGAGGGCGCGGATCTGGTCCCAGGTGAGGTACCCGTGCAGGCCGCGGTCCACCGGGTCGGTGGCGACGAACACGGTGAGCGGCCAGCCGCGCGCCTTCAGCCGTGGCCAGGCGACGCTGAGCACCGAGGCGTAGGCGTCGTCCACGGTGATCGCCACGGTCTTGGGCGGCAGCGGCGTGCCCGCCTTCATCGCCGCAACGATCTCCGCCAGGGGCGCAACATGATAGCCGCCCTCGGCGAGAATCTGCAAATGCCGCTCGAACTGCTCGACGCGGATGTTGGTGGAGGGAATGCCGTTCTCGCCGAAGCGATGGTACATCAGCGCCACCGCGGCGGTGGCGTCCGCCGCCGGGGTTTCGGCCCGCGCCGCAGCCGCAGCGCCAAACGCCGTCACCGCGAAAAGCGCCCCTCCGAGCACCCGGCGCGCCGTTCCTGCAATCTTGCCGTTCATCCGGACCTCCCCCATATCGCGACGTAAGCGATTATTACCGCTTCGAAATGCGCGGTCCAGAATTCCCTTTGCCGGAGGCTTGCAATGCCCATACTCGACGATTCCGCCCTCGCGGCGCTGTTTTCCGCCGCACGAACCCATTCCTACTGGCGCGACGATCCGGTCGATCCGGACCTGGTGCGCCGCGCCATCGGCCTCGCCGGGCTGGCCCCCACCGCCGCCAACACCCAGCCCGGCCGCTACGTTCTGGTGATGACGCCGGAAGGCAAAGCCCGGCTCAAACCCCACCTCGCCCCCGGCAACGTGGAAAAAACCATGGCCGCGCCGGTCACCGTGATTCTCGGCATGGATTACGCCTTCTACGAGGCGCTGCCCCGCATGTTCCCCCAGACCGACGCGAAATCCTGGTACGCCGGCAACGACGCCCTGATCGCCGAAACCGCCTTCCGCAACGCCAGCCTGGAGGGCGGATACTTCATCCTCGCCGCCCGTGCGCTCGGCCTCGATTGCGGCCCGATGAGCGGCTTCAACGCCGAGGGCGTGACCAAGGAATTCTTCGCCGGAACCCAAATCCACGCCAATTTTCTCTGCAACCTCGGCCACGGCGACACCACCCGCCTGCACCCGCGCAACCCCCGCTTCGCGCCGGAGGAAATCAGCCGGGTGGTGTGAAGAAACACAAAAACTTTGCGAGGGGACATTTTCGCCTTGGGAACCCCACTGGGCGTTCCTACCGCCTCCGGCGGTCGGCTCCAATCCCCTCGCGCACCCCATAACCAAGTTTTTGCGCGCAGCGCCATAAGTCCGTGCGGCGGCAACGTGGGTGTTACCTGCCGCTGCGCGGCGAAAAACAAGTTGGGGGTCAAGGGGACCGAGTCCCCTTGCGAGGTCCAGGGGCGGCGCCCCTGGCCTGGTTTTAAGGCATCATCGACAGGGGAAGGACGCTGTCCGAGAGCAGGGGGTATTTCCGCCCCGCGTCGGGGAGCTGGTAGTGCCACCACTCCTTCATATAGAACTCCCATCCCGCGGCGGTCATCAGGCCGAGGAGGAGGCTGCGGTTCTTCTGCGCGGCGGCCGAGATGTCGGTACGGGCGTGGTGCGACTGCAGGGTGAAGTCGTCGAAGCCGGTGCCCAGGTCGAGCTCCGCGCCGGTTGCGTCGGCGAGGGTGAGGTCGATGGCGACGCCGCGGCCGTGGGTGGAGCCGATGTTCGGATCGGCGACGAAGGTGGCGTCGGGGGTATGGTTCCACAGCACCCATTGCGCCTCGGTGGGGCGGAAGGCGTCGAATACCTTGAGGCGCAGGCCCTGGGCGGCGGCGAGATCGCGGGCGCGTTCCAGCTTGTCCAGGGCATGCGGGTGCAGATAACATGCGGCGCGGCCATAGACCGGCGCGCCGGTGAAGTTGGCGGCGGTGGCGTAGGCCAGGTCGAGAAAAACGCCGTGCTTTTGCTGTGTGACTTCGATCAGCATGAGAGTTCCTTGCGGTCGGGGGAGCGCGGATAACATAGGATTGCCGGGCATGCCGGAACAAGTCGAACTTTCGCGCGGCGCGGTGGCGGTGATCGACACCGCGGGCCGCGCCTGCCAGGCCGGAGTGTTCGTCGACGGCGCGCCGCGCGCGGTGCTGTGCCGCGAGATGGTGCACGGCCAGGCCGAGGCGCTGATTCCGCTGCTGCAGCAGGCGGTGGCCGAGGCGGGAGTGGCGTTCGCCGATCTCGCCGCGGTGGTTGCCACGGTGGGGCCGGGGTCGTTCACCGGTCTTCGGGTCGGGCTGGCGGCGGCGCAGGGCTTGGGTCTGGCGGCGGATTGCCCGGTGGTCGGGGTGTCATCCCCCGCGGCCTGGGCGATGACGCTCGGCGGGCCCTTGCGGGTGGTTCTCGACACCCGGCGCGGCGACGCCTTCGTGCAGGATTTCGGCGCCGACGGCCTGCCGCTGGCCGAGGCGGCGGTGATGCCGCTTGCCGAGGCGCAGGCCGCGCCCGAGGGCATGCGCATCGGCGGGGACATCGGCGGCGAGGCTGCGCCTTCGCTCGCCGGAGTGTTTGCCGCCGCGTGCGTGCCCGCACACCGGCGGCCGCCGCT